>NZ_QUES01000080.1:0-2696 GCF_003478085.1 Eisenbergiella sp. OF01-20
CCCGGCGTGAGCATGGACAATCAGGCGGATTTTGACACGGTGGTATCCATGCTGCCCAAACAGATCCGCGGGGAAATGGAAGGAACGGAAAACCCGGAAACACTGGACATCACCGGCTGGAGCTGCGAGGAATACAAACAGGACGGCGGGGATAACTGGCCGCTGACCGGCGATTACATCTTTACGGCGGCGCTCCCCGACGGCTACGCCTGCGACCCGCTCCCGGCGGTCAAGGTGCTGCTGGGCGGGGCAAATCTGTACGCCAATGAGGGGTATGACGGCCTGACGATTACCCCAACAAACGGCGGTTCGGTTTCCAAAACCGGCGACGGACAAATCACGCTGAACGCCAACGGTAACTACAAGATTTCCGGCGAATGGACGGGAACGCTGGACGGCGTAGACTCCTCTAATCGGAAAGCCGTGATTACGGTGCCGAACGGCGTGACCGTCAACGTGGAACTGAAGGACGTAATCATCAAGGCGGATGCAGAATACGCCTGCGCTTTCGCGGTGGCAGCGGGCGGCACGGCAAACATCACCCTCTCCGGTATAAACACCCTGACAAGCGGCTGGGGCCGCGCCGGGCTGGAGGTTCCTGAAAACACCGCTGTGTCGATTCATGGTGATGGCCGCCTGGAGGCCAACGGCAGCAACAACGGCGCGGGCATCGGCGGCGGCGGCGTTAGCTCCGGCGGAACCATCGAAATCAAAGGCGGTACAGTCACCGCCAACAGCGGCCCCGGCGCCGCAGGCATCGGCGGCGGCCCAAGCTGCTCCGGCGGAACCATTACAATCAGCGGCGGCACAGTCATGGCCAAAAGCGGCTCCAACGGCGCAGGCATCGGCGGCGGCACAGGCGGCGCAGGCGGAACTATTGCAATCAGCGGCGGCACAGTCACGGCCACCGGCTACTTGGGTGCGGGCATCGGCGGCGGCTCCTACGGCTCCGGCGGAACTATTACAATCAGCGGCGGCACAGTCACGGCTACCAGCTACTTGGGTGCGGGCATCGGCGGCGGCGGCGGCGACCACATCGGCGGCTCCGGCGGAACCATTACAATCAGCGGCGGCATAGTCACGGCCACCAGCTCCCGCAGTGCGGGCATCGGCGGCGGCTACGGCGGTGGCATCGGCGGCGGCTACGACAAACCAGGTACTGTGGGAGGCGATGGCGGTCGATTCACCATAAACGGGAATGCCGTTGTATTTGCCACAAGCAATCAGGCGTCACCAATCGGTGGCGGCCCGGGCGGCGGCGACGGTACAAAAGAACTGATAAAAGGCGTGGTATTTGAGGGGAGTAACGGAACAGTATGTGGAAGCCCTGAACTTCCCGGCGATATAACCATCCCGTACGGCTCCACCCTGACAGTGCCGGACGGCGCCACGCTCACAATTCCAGATAACACGGCCCTTACCAATAACGGCAGGATTGAGAATCATGGTACGGTAAACGGAACCGGTACGCTGGTAAACAACGGCACGGTCAACGACCACAGCGGCGGAACCAGCGCGGCTGTGAACGGAACCGGAACTGTCAATAAACCTTCCGCGGTAAAAATCACCTTCCGGAGCAGCCAGAGCGGGCAGATTACACAGGCATCCTATGGGGACACCATCACGGTTCAGGCTGAAGTTTCGCAGAAAACTACCCGCCTGCGCACAGCCGCCCCTAATGAGGTGATTTTCAAAATCGGAAGTACCGTGCTTGGAACGGAAAGTGTGACAAACAAAACAGCCACTCTCACTCTCCCGCTGACAGGGGATTCCTGGAAGCCGGACAGCTATACGATCACGGCGGCGTACGGCGGCAGCAAGGGCCTGCTGCCAAATGACACCGGGACGGCTGTGCTGACGGTGGAAAAGCGGGGGCGTACCATTTCCCTATCCGGCAGTCCCACGGTGGACGGGACCAGTGTGACCCTGACCGCCGCGGTCCTCCCGGAGGGTTCCGGCGATGGCGCGGTACAGTACGGTTACGCGGCCGTCAATGACGTTTTGCAGGCAGGAAGCTGGCAGAGCGGTGTGGCTTTTACCGGCTTGCAGCCTGAAACAAAATACTACTTTTTCGCCAAAGTGGCGGAGGGGACCTTCTATCAGCAGGCCGTTTCCAGCGGCCTGGGAGTCACAACGGGCAAAGCGCCCGCCAATGCCGTGACAGGGGTGACGCCGGATAACAGCACCGACACCTGCCCCTTATCTGTGAACCAGCCGCAGAGCAGCTACACGGCAGCCGGGGACAGCATCAGCCGGAGTCTTTCCCGCTCCGACTTGCAGACGCTGACGGATTCCGGCAGGAGCCTGACGCTCGGCTGCGGCAAGGCAGGCATGGCCTTTGATTCTGCGGCGCTGAAAGCGATTCTGGCGGCGGTTCCATCCACAGCGGGCAGCATCACCTTTGCCGCCGCCCCCGCCGATTTAAGCGAGTTCCCGGATGCGGCCAAACAGCTCGGCGCCCATCCGGTTTATGACTTCTCCATCAGTTATAAGGACGGCAGCGGGAACCTCATCACAGTTCCGGTGAACTTCCCCGCTGGTTCGGCTGCTATCACATTGAACTACACCCCCGCTGCTGGGGAGACCGCGGGAAACCTGTTCATGGTTTATGTGGACGGCAGGGGAACCGTGACATGGCTAAACAAATCCAGCTGCCACAATGGCAGGGTGCTGGCGGAAGTTCCCCACTTCTCCAC
>NZ_QUES01000081.1:0-2572 GCF_003478085.1 Eisenbergiella sp. OF01-20
AATTACACCGCCGACACAAACGGAAGTGTAACGAATGCCAGTGAAACAATACATGCGGTAAGCGGGAAACCTCAGGGTTCCACAGCGACAGCTTCTAATGGCTATCATTTCGTTAACTGGACAAATGAAGCTGGTGAAGTAGTGAGTACGGATGCAGCATATGTGCCTGTCAAAGTAAATGGTTTGCATGTGGCAGCCACTTACACCGCACACTTTGCCGCTAATACCCCAACCCCTACCGATCCGACTCCCGACCCGACCCCCGGAACTCCGACGACGACAACTCCTACTGCAACAACCGCCGTACTTGGTGAAGCATTAGCACCCGTACAGCCCGAGGTAGGCGTCCTTGGTGAAGCACTGGCACCTGAAGTAGGCGTCCTGGGCGAAGCCAAAGGCCCTGGAACAGGAGATACCGCACCGATAGCCGGATGGTCATTCCTGATAATGGGAGCAATCCTGACATTGGGAGTTACTGCCAAAAGACGTAAAAAAGAAGAGGAATAAATCCCTCACCCTTGGATCACAGTGTAATAATTCTTAGAAAATGACAGAATGAAGAGAACTCCCGCCGGCAAAGCAAGGCCGGCGGGAGTTCTCTTTTCGCTCTTAAGAATTTCTTTCGCTTTTTATCCAATATTTTTCAACGTTTCTTCCGGGCTTATTCCTTGACTAAAAATAGTATATATCATATAGTATACCTAAAGAACGATATTATACATCATATAATATAAAATGCCCCAAGGAAAGGGAGTGCAGACTATGGTTTTCAATACAGGAGCGGCATTATTGGATGCGATTGTGCTCGCTGTTGTCTCAAAGGAACCGGAAGGGACTTATGGATATAAAATAACCCAGGAAGTACGGCAGGTAATTGAGTTATCCGAGTCCACGCTGTATCCGGTGCTCAGAAGGTTACAAAAAGATGACTGCCTTGCCGTTTATGACATGGAATGCGCAGGCAGGAACCGCCGCTATTATAAGGTGACGGAAAGAGGAATGGCGCAGCTTACGTTATATGAAGAAGAATGGAATAAATATTCCGCAAAAATAACGGGTATGTTTGAGGGAGGTATTAAATAATGAACAGGCAGGAATTTATGAAGCAGTTGGAAGTGCTCCTTTCGGACATTTCCCAGGCAGAACGGGACGAAGCGTTACAATATTATAATGATTATCTGGACGATGCAGGCATGGAAAATGAAGAAGATGCGATAAGCACGCTCGGTTTTCCTGCACAGGTAGCCGCTAATATTAAAGAAGGTCTGAAAGAAGGCGGTGATGCGGGAGAATTTACGGAAAAAGGTTTTCAGATGGACGGGGAAGGAAATCCTTCCGCAGAAGCGGCATCTTTTACTGAAACAGCGCCTTCCGCAGAAGTGCCATTTTCTGTGGAGCAGAATGACAAAATAGTTCTTCATCTGGATGACACTTTTACTGAAGCTATCCAGGAAGGATTTGCAGCGGAAAAGAATATAAGAAAGGCAGAGGAAACGCCTGCCGTGGATGCCGAAGATAAGGGGAGTGCGGATTCTGCTGATGTCCGGCAGGATCTTTCCGGTCAACAGCAGGAAGAATCCGAACAGGAACAGCAATATCAGGATAGCCAATATAAGAATGGCCAGTCCCGTGAGAACCAATATCAGAACAGCCTGTACCAGGGGAACCAGTATCAGGGAACGCAGAGTCAGAACGGCCAATATCAGGAAACCCGGAACCAGAACGGCCAATATCAGGAAACCCGGAACCAGAACGGCCAATACCAGGGAACCCGGAACCAGAACGGCCAATATCAGGGAACCCAGAACCAGAACGGCCAATATCAGGGGAACCAATATCAGAATAGCCAGTACCAGGGAACGCAAAACCAGGACAGCGGCTATCAGGGAAACCGGAGTCAGAACAGCCAATACCAGGGAACCCGGAACCAGAACAGCCAATATCAGGGAACGCAAAACCAGGACAGCCGCTATCAGGGAAACCAGTATCAGGGGAACCAGCAGGGCCAGGCATATCAGGGCAGCCCTTACCCTAACAATAACCAGGACCCTTACCAGTATCAGAACACTTACCAGAATCAGTACCAGTACCAGAACCAATACGGTAGTTCCTATAATACCTACGGCAGGCCCCTTAAAAAAAGGCGTACTACCGGTGAGATCATCTTATTTGTCCTTTTATGTATTTTTGCGCTGCCGATTGTTGTTCCCATAGGGATTGCTGTCCTGGCGGTGGTTTTCAGTCTGGTGGTAGCTGTTGTTGCGGTTCTCGGATCGCTGGTAATAGCCGGATTAGTAGTATTGGTAGTCGGAGTAGTCCTGGTGATAGAAGCCTTTACGAAATTATTCCTTTTCCCGGCAGGAGCTATTTATCTGTTGGGCGGCGGCCTGATATGTACGGGAATCGGCCTTGCGATGACAGCAGCTATGATCTGGGTGGTAGCAAAAGTGGTTCCGGTCGTATGCAGCGCTTTTGTGAAGCTTTGCAGATTACCGTTTACCAGAAAAAATGCGGTATGAGGGTAGTGTCAAGTGAATTATGAAAACCCGAAGCCGGGTGAACTGGCAACATT
>NZ_QUES01000082.1:0-1274 GCF_003478085.1 Eisenbergiella sp. OF01-20
CTTATGAGCATTAACAATCCTGTGGGAAAGCAATATCTCCGCTGCACAAAACGGCTGGACAATAAAAGCTGTGCCGGGTGCGGGAAAATCATTACTTCGGAACTGGAAGCGGTTGTTTATCAGCAGATGGTAAAGAAACTGGCAAGCTACAAGACGCTGACAGGCAGAAAGAAAGCGGCAAAGGCAAACCCGAAAATTGCCGCCCTGCAAGTGGAACTTGCCCATGTGGACGGCGAGATTGAAAAACTGGTGGACAGTCTGACGAGCGCAAACAATGTGCTGCTCTCCTATGTGAATGTGAAGATAGCGGAACTGGACGGGCGCAAACAGGAACTTGTGAAGCAGATAGCCGAGTTGACGGTGGAAGCCATCAGCCCGGAACAGGTCAATCAGATTTCTGGCTACCTCGACACATGGGACAATGTATCCTTTGACGACAAGCGGCGGGTGGTGGATTTGATGATTACCACCATAGCCGCCACAAGCGACAGCTTGAATATCACATGGAAAATCTGACGGGCGGACCCCCTCCCGTCAGATACCTACTCTGTGTAGTCCCTTGTAAACTGTACTTTTGTTTTCTTAAAAAATATCTTCTGGTACTTCTCATAGACAGGCTTACATTCCTTGCAGTCTGTCCGGCTGGCAAGAATCCCGTCAATCACTTTGCTGCGGGCTTCCTTTGGCTTCATCTGATTGCGGTAATCTGCGGCTGATTTCCCGGAAGATTCCAGAAATGCTTCTAAGTCCTCCACAGTGGAAAGCCCCTTTTGCCGGAGATAGGACAGGGCTTCGCTGACTGCCTTTAAGTCCTGTGAAGTCCCCCGGTTCTGTCCAGCCCTTGTCCAGTCCTTCCGTTCTTCCTTTCGTATCTCCATATACTTCATCAGCAGATTGGGAAGAAGTGTTGCTTCCTCCGCCGCTTTTTGTGCAAGCAGCTCTTTCCGTTTTTCCCCCAGCTCGGTAATCCAGCCTTTGAGGTTTTGGATAAGCTGCCGGATGGACTTCATCAGGCGGTTGGCGGCTCTGATTTCCCGGTTCAGGTTGCCGATATTCGTCTGGATACCACGCTTTTCCATCTGCCGGACAGCAGCCCCCTCATGGACAGTGGGGACAATATCAAGCCCCTGTCTGGCATAGGAACGCAAGTCCATACGCTCCGGGCGGTCATTGGCTTCCAGATAGCGGTTCTGGATGACCTCCCATTCATGCCGCCAGATTTCACAATACTTCTGGTCGTTCCAGTCAACCGTATCCTCCTTGTGGCTTTTCCA
>NZ_QUES01000082.1:1284-2550 GCF_003478085.1 Eisenbergiella sp. OF01-20
ACTTCATCAGGCGGTTGGCGGCTCTGATTTCCCGGTTCAGGTTGCCGATATTCGTCTGGATACCACGCTTTTCCATCTGCCGGACAGCAGCCCCCTCATGGACAGTGGGGACAATATCAAGCCCCTGTCTGGCATAGGAACGCAAGTCCATACGCTCCGGGCGGTCATTGGCTTCCAGATAGCGGTTCTGGATGACCTCCCATTCATGCCGCCAGATTTCACAATACTTCTGGTCGTTCCAGTCAACCGTATCCTCCTTGTGGCTTTTCCAGTTCCCGGACGGGAGCCGGATACGCTGGCCTTTCTCGTCAAGGTCATAAACCTTGCGGCTCTTGGGAAGCCATTTTCCATGCTCGTCCATTGCCCGCATAGTCAGTAGGACATGGGCGTGGGGATTGTGTCCCGGCGGATGGGGGTCATGGATGGCAAAGTCAGCAATCATGCCTTTGGAAACAAACTGCTGTTCACAAAATTCCCGGACAAGGACAGCATACAGGTCGGGTGGTATCTCTCTGGGGATGGTAAGCACCCACCGCCTTGCAAGCTGGGAGTTCCATTGCTTCTCCACCGCTTCGGCGGCGTTCCATAGGGTATTGCGGTCTGCATACTCCGGCGGGGCGTTTGCCGGGAGCAGGATTTCATTGTGGACGATACCATGCTTTTTCGGGTAGTGCTTCACTTGCTGGTCGTATTCACAGAACAGCTTTTCGCCGCTCTGGTAAGCAGCGGCGGCAACCGCAGACTGCCGCTGGCTGCGCTGAACAATCGTGATTTCGTTGTGTGGACAGGGCATTTCGTGTCCCTCCTTTCGGTAATTGGTGGATGGGGTGGCGTTTTACCACCTCATTTTGGGCAGAAAAAAAGCAGGAGATCTTTTTTCAGATTTCCTGCTCGGTGTGCCGCTGTGTGGGCGGCGGGTATTTAGTTGTAAAAGTTCGGGGCAAGTTGGAGCCGTTGACAAACGCCTATTTTGAAAAAAGGCTTTGATTTTCCTACCCGGTCTTTGCCGTTTTTATGGCAGAAATGACTTTTTCCTGAACTTTTTTCAAGACGGTTTTTTTTAGAAAACCACTTTGTCAACAGCCCCATGTTGGCCCGAAGGTGGGTCGGCTCGACAAACCGGCATTTTTATACGGTTTCATCTATTCAAACTATACTTTTCATTCAAATCAAGAATGTAATGACCTAAAATAGTTTTATGAATTATGTCAATAATAATTACAGCATAAGAATTTTTCTGGTTGGTAAAGAGCAAAATATGTTGAT
>NZ_QUES01000083.1:0-2357 GCF_003478085.1 Eisenbergiella sp. OF01-20
TATCTTCTTCTATCCGGTCGGTTTCTTTATTTAAAAACCTTCCATATAGACGTAGATGATTCCGTTAGGATTCATCTATCAGATACTTTAAGATTATTTTCAATATTCGGTTTTCAAGGTACGGATTCTTCAGGATTTTATTCCTTGGATGTCTGTGCATCCAGTGGAGACGGAGAGATTCGAACTCTTGACCCCCTGCTTGCAAGGCAGGTGCTCTCCCAACTGAGCTACGCCCCCATTTCTGACGGTCCGCTCTCAGGTTACGGAACTTCGCTCGTTCAAGCTTGCATTCCAGGTCTTTTCTCCGCCAGTGGGCTTAAGTGGACTCGAACCACCGACCTCACGCTTATCAGGCGTGCGCTCTAACCGGCTGAGCTATAAGCCCTCATTGTCCGGGACGGGTTTCTTTCCCCTTCCCATCTATATGAGTATTTAATTGTTTTTTTATGGAATCCGGCAGCCACCTGCTCTCCCATACCGTTTCCAGCATAGTACCATCGGCCGCTTAAGTCTTAACCATCGTGTTCGGGATGAGAACGGGTGTCTCCCCTAAGCGCATCGCCACCGGAATTTTTCATGATGCTTTCCAGGCGCCTTTCGGCTCCCTCAACATCTAAACAGTAATACAACCCCTACTTCTTCGCCTTAGAAAGGAGGTGATCCAGCCGCACCTTCCGATACGGCTACCTTGTTACGACTTCACCCCAGTTATCAGACCTGCCTTCGGCTGCTCCTCCCTTTCGGTTAGGTCACAGACTTCGGGCATTTCCAACTCCCATGGTGTGACGGGCGGTGTGTACAAGACCCGGGAACGTATTCACCGCGACATGCTGATTCGCGATTACTAGCGATTCCAGCTTCATGTAGTCGAGTTGCAGACTACAATCCGAACTGAGACGTTATTTCTGGGATTTGCTCCACATCACTGTCTCGCTTCCCTTTGTTTACGCCATTGTAGCACGTGTGTAGCCCAAATCATAAGGGGCATGATGATTTGACGTCATCCCCGCCTTCCTCCGGGTTATCCCCGGCAGTCTCCCTAGAGTGCCCGGCTTTACCTGCTGGCTACTAAGGATAAGGGTTGCGCTCGTTGCGGGACTTAACCCAACATCTCACGACACGAGCTGACGACAACCATGCACCACCTGTCTCCCCTGTCCCGAAGGCCTATCACTTTTACATGATATTCAGGGGGATGTCAAGACTTGGTAAGGTTCTTCGCGTTGCTTCGAATTAAACCACATGCTCCACCGCTTGTGCGGGTCCCCGTCAATTCCTTTGAGTTTCATTCTTGCGAACGTACTCCCCAGGTGGATTGCTTATTGCGTTAGCTGCGGCACCGATGGGTCCATACCCACCTACACCTAGCAATCATCGTTTACCGCGTGGACTACCAGGGTATCTAATCCTGTTTGCTCCCCACGCTTTCGAGCCTCAACGTCAGTTACAGTCCAGTAAGCCGCCTTCGCCACTGGTGTTCCTCCTAATATCTACGCATTTCACCGCTACACTAGGAATTCCGCTTACCTCTCCTGCACTCCAGCCTGACAGTTCCAAATGCAGTCCCAGGGTTGAGCCCTGGGTTTTCACATCTGGCTTGCCATGCCGTCTACGCTCCCTTTACACCCAGTAAATCCGGATAACGCTTGCCCCCTACGTATTACCGCGGCTGCTGGCACGTAGTTAGCCGGGGCTTCTTAGTCAGGTACCGTCATTTTCTTCCCTGCTGATAGAGCTTTACATACCGAAATACTTCTTCACTCACGCGGCGTCGCTGCATCAGGGTTTCCCCCATTGTGCAATATTCCCCACTGCTGCCTCCCGTAGGAGTTTGGGCCGTGTCTCAGTCCCAATGTGGCCGTTCACCCTCTCAGGCCGGCTACTGATCGTCGCTTTGGTAGGCCGTTACCCTGCCAACTGGCTAATCAGACGCGGGACCATCCTGTACCACCGGAGTTTTTCACACTGCCTCATGTGAAGCTGTGCGCTTATGCGGTATTAGCACCTATTTCTAAGTGTTATCCCCCGGTACAGGGCAGGTTTCCCACGCGTTACTCACCCGTCCGCCACTAAGTTACACCGATTCCATCCGAAAACTTCCTCTGCATAACTTCGTTCGACTTGCATGTGTTAGGCACGCCGCCAGCGTTCATCCTGAGCCAGGATCAAACTCTCTTGTTCAAGTGTTCAATCCGGTTAAGATTAACTCTAGCTAATGTTTAACCGTCGTTTGTTTCCAAACATTTTTTACTGTTTTTGGGTGTCTTAAATGCTTCTTGCGAAGCTTTAAAACTTGTTCTCTGAATTTTCTTTTTTAGAATTTTCAGGGTTGCATTACTGTTTATTTGTCAAGGTTC
>NZ_QUES01000084.1:0-2019 GCF_003478085.1 Eisenbergiella sp. OF01-20
CCTGCCCGCATAATTATTTAAAAAAATCCCCATCTCCCCCCAAAATATAGTACAATTAACTCATCAAATAAACCGCCCCCATCCCCCTATACCAGTTAAAACACTTCAACCAATCACATAACAAAGAAAGGTCCCCCATGGAAGCTACATTTACAAACATAACCCAAGAAAACATAACCCAAGAACACCTATGCTGCATTATCCGCAGCAAAAAGCCCCATCCGGGCGTAGAAGCAAAGCGGCAATGGCTATCCGCCCGGATTAAAGAAGGCCACATTTTCAGAAAACTCAATGCCAAATCCGTAGTATTTATCGAATATGCCCCCTTAGAAACCGCCTGGGTCCCCATAACCGGTGATAACTATTATTATATATACTGCTTATGGGTTTCCGGCGAATACAAAGGAAAAGGCTATGGAAAAATGCTGATGGAGTACTGCCTGGACGATGCCAGAAAAAAGGGTAAATCCGGCGTCTGCATGATCGGAGCCAAGAAACAGAAAGCCTGGCTATCCGACCAGGCTTTTGCCGGGAAGTACGGTTTTCAGACCGTTGATACCACCCCTGACGGCTATGAATTGCTTGCCCTCTCCTTTGACGGAACCAGCCCCCGATTCACACAGAATGCAAAAAAACAGCACATCGGCAACCAGGAGCTGACCATTTATTATGACATGCAATGCCCTTTTATCCCTCAAAAAATTGAGACAATAAAACAATATTGTGAAACCAATCATATCCCCCTGTCTTTGAACCAGGTAGATACACTCCAAAAAGCAAAGGAACTGCCCTGCGTTTTCAACAACTGGGGTGTATTTTATAAAGGGAAATTTGAAACAGTGAACTTGCTGGACGCTGCCGGTATACAGAGAATACTCAATAAATAACTCAAATTCCGCAGTTGCCGAATGGCCTTCCGCCCGCTGTCCGCGTGGCGTTCCCGGGACTGAAAAGGATTTTCCATTGAACATAAAGATCACACAAAATGTGCCGTCTGCTATTATCACAACCATCCGAATGCCTGTACCATGGACAGGATCAAATTCCCCGCCCCATGGGTCAGCCAGCCCGGTATGATGGAGCCGCCGGAACCTTTTTCGGTCAGCCAGCCCAGCAGCCACCCGCTGAATCCGGTGATTACCGTGATCACCGCTGCCTTCAGCGGCGTGGTGACCAGGAAAAACATGGCTCCGTGGAGCAGCCCGAACAATGCTCCCTGTATAAGGTTTCCCACAGCGAAACCAAACCGGGCAATCAGACGTTTCCCCAGAAAACCACGGAACAGGATTTCTTCCGAAAGGCCGGTCTGGATAACCCCGAATAAAAAGGCGGAGGGCAGCGCACTCCAGCCCATGCCGGCATATGTACTCTGCACTGTGGCATCAGCCGGCAGCAGGGAAGGGATCCACCACAGCTGGGATATCACACAAAGAAGAAAGAAAAACAGGATACACCCGCTGATGGCAAGAAAGCTTCCCCTCACCGCTTTTAAGCCAATCCAGGAGAGAAAAGGCTCCTTCCTACGTGCAGTAACAAACCACCAGATGAAAGGGATAAGCGAAAACACGACCACCTGCAGCAGCACTTCAAAAAGCTTTGACAGAATATTCATCAACGGCCTCCTTTACCAGAGAGAAATATTTATATTGTATTAGTGTAATAATACAATAATCCAATTATTCTCTCCTGTCAAGTACCTGCGCTCTATTTCCAAAGATCAGCCCTGGAAAATAGGAACCGTTATTCAGAACGTTTCCGTCAAACCTGCCTTTTCTATGAATTCCCGTATGGTTTCGGCCTTAGCCGCCTGCTTATGCCACTGGTTCAAAAGCCCAAGGTCGGTTTCCGAAAGGATTCTTTCACGCAGCCCGACCGGGACTTCCCCCAGATCCTCCAGCAGATCAAGCACATATTCTGCTTTTCCCTCTGCTTTCCCTTCTGTTTTGCCGGCATCCTTTCCAATACTGAATTCATCGGCCCGGATTTTCTTCATTTCTTCTTCTTTGTTATATTCAAAGA
>NZ_QUES01000085.1:0-1898 GCF_003478085.1 Eisenbergiella sp. OF01-20
TTTTGTGTGCGCCTGGCGGCGCACGTCGCTAATGGATGAAAGTTCCTAATCCGCCCTAGTAGTGGGAAGGATACAGCCAAGACCAAGGGTGTCCATCGTGAGGTGGAATCTGAAGGAAGGTGGAGGCAAATCTCCGGTCTGACGAACAGAAATCACATCAGGCTATAGTTAAGGATAAGGTTGCACAACAAACTAAAGTCCAATAACTACTCGGAATTAACTGTAGTAAATGTGGCAGATGCATGGAGAGAAAGTGACGTGTGGTACCCAGGGAGGTCTCGTCAGCGGATGGAAACAGAGTATGAAATTCGTGAGTAATAACGAATGGCGAGAAGTCAGCAGAAGCCATAGTAAACCAATAAATGCATTTGTTGGCGAAGGGCCGAACTTTAGGAGATACAAGCAATGAATGTAACTGAAAGTAGGTTTAAGAACAGACAACTTCATATTGAGGACTATCTGCAAATGGTATCTGCGGAACAGAAAGAGTATGCGGAAGAGTTCGACTACGGGAAGATTACTGAAAAGAGCGGTATCATCACAGACTATTGGGCGAGCAATCTTTTGGATTTGATTTTGCGGAAGGATAACCTTAACAAGGCCTATAAGAGAGTAAAATCAAACAAGGGAAAAGGTGGAATGGACGGTATGCAGGTGGATGAACTTCTGCCTTTCCTAAGAGAAAACCAAGAAACCCTAATTCAGGAGATAAGGGATGGTAAATACAAACCAAACCCGGTTCGAAGGGTAGAAATACCCAAAGAAACAAAAGGCGAGTTTCGGAAGCTAGGAGTTCCAACAGTGGTTGACAGAGTGATACAACAAGCAATCACCCAGGAACTTACACCGATCTTCGAGGAGCAGTTCTCGGAAAACAGTTTTGGATTTCGCCCCAAAAGAGGGGCACATAGTGCCCTCAAACAATGCCAAAAGAACGTAAATGATGGCTATGTATACGTGGTGGATATGGACTTGGAGAAGTTCTTTGACACGGTAAACATAAGTAAACTGATTGAGGTGTTGGGAAGAACCATTAAAGATGGCAGGCTGATTTCTCTCATACACAAGTATCTCAATGCTGGTGTTATTGCAGACGGAATGTTTGAAAAATCGGAAATAGGTATGCCACAAGGTGGACCATTAAGTCCATTGCTCAGTAACGTTATGCTGAATGAGTTGGACAGGGAACTTGAGCGCAGAGGTCATAGATTTGTCCGTTATGCAGATGATAGTATGATTTTCTGTAAGAGCAAAAAGAGCGCCGAAAGAACCTTGGAAAACATACTTCCTTACATTGAAGGAAAACTGTTCCTAAAAGTAAATAGGAAGAAAACAAAAGTGGCACACATCAGCAAGGTTGAGTATCTTGGATATAGTTTTTATAGATACAAAGGCAAGTGCAGATTCAGAGTACATTCTAAATCAGTAAACAAGATGAAGGATAGAATCAGAGTGCTGACGGACAGAAAGAATGGGATGAGTAATGCTGCCAGAGAAGATAAATACCAACAGTATGTGCGGGGATGGGTGGAATACTTTAGACTAGCAGATATGAAGGGACTTCTCAAAAGTACAGATGAATGGGCAAGGCGAAGAATCAGAGCGGTCTACTGGAAACAATGGAAGAAAATCAAAACGAGATACCGAATGTTAAAAGCACTCGGTATAGAACATTGGAAAGCCAAGGAACTAGCCTGTAGCAGAAAAGGATATTGGAGAATGGCACAGGTGCTAAACCAAGTCTTTTCAAACAAAATCATAGCCAAGCTGGGATATACATCCCTACTTGACTATTATCTAACAGTTTGTGAAAACTAAAGAACCGCCGTATACGGAACCGTACGTACGGTGGTGTGGGAGGACGGTAAATAAAATAATTATTTACCTCCTACCCGATT
>NZ_QUES01000086.1:0-1891 GCF_003478085.1 Eisenbergiella sp. OF01-20
CGAAACAGAAACGGAGACCGAAGAACTGGAAGAAACCGAGGCGGAAGAAGGAACGAAAGAACTTTTTGTTGTGACATTTCTGGTAGAAGGAAAAGGCACAATTACCAATGCGGACGGAGACAAAATCGGTGACCAGACAGAAGTTGAGAGTAAGAAAGCACTTGAATTCTATGTTAATCCGGATGCGGGTTATGAAATAGCAGAAGTTGTTATTGATGGAACCGTCATTGCAAGAACGGATAATAAATATGCAGTTTCTCCTTCAAAGGATGTAGAAGTAAAAGTTACTTTTACGGAAAAGGAAGAAGAGGAAGAATATATTGAGACTATTGACACCGTAGAAGTAAACGGGGTGACAATAAAAGTAACTACTTATTCCGCAGGTGTCCTTCCGAAAGGCTACCAGGTGAAGGCAAGTGAGCTGGACGTATCTGCAGTGGAAGGGGCAGTGGAAGAAAAGCTGGAAGCTGAAGGAAAAGAATTGAATCAGCTCAGAGCTTTTGATATCACAATCCTGGATAAAGATGGAAAAGAAATTCAGCCTGCAGGAGGTGTAAGAGTAGAAATTATCGGTACAGGAGTAGAAGGAGAATCTGTCTCTGTGTTTCATATGGAAAACAGCGGTTCCGATGCAGAAATTGTTGCTAAGGACAGAACCTCCGGAGATGTAAGCTTTACCGCCAGCAGTTTTTCTTACTATATAGTAGCAGGAAGCACGGAAATAGCTTCTTATGCAAAATCAAATTCCTATAAACTATATTGCTATACCTTAATTCCCGGTTTACAGGAAGGAGTAAGCAGTAATCCGAATCAGGTATGGAATGGGATGGGGGTCGGCAGTATAAGCGGAGTGAACGCTCCTTCCAGATATAGTATTGGAAAAATAATAACAGGTCAGGGAAACATTACTTACCCTTCTTCTTATCCTGATATTAACGTAAGTGGTATAGCATATAAATATGCGGCCACAGGATCTGAGAATGCATATAAAGAAGGCTATTATACCATTGAATGGTTCCGTACAATTGTATCAGGGGGAGCAAATGCAGGGAATAATGGTGTAAACCCTGTTGTACCTTTTGAAACGAATACATTCCATTTAGACGGACAGATAACGCTGAAT
Organism: Eisenbergiella sp. OF01-20; assembly: GCF_003478085.1. Taxonomy (NCBI): domain Bacteria; kingdom Bacillati; phylum Bacillota; class Clostridia; order Lachnospirales; family Lachnospiraceae; genus Eisenbergiella; species Eisenbergiella sp. OF01-20. The sequence continues at coordinate 1,124 of NZ_QUES01000086.1, forward strand.
GAAAAAAGCAAATATACGGTAACTTTCCGTGTTCAGGAACCGGGAAATTCCGATTTTACGATTCAGTCCGATTATAGCCGCAGAGTGGTAAGCGGATACGCGGAACGTGATTTAAATAAGCCGCCTACAGAAAGAAAAGTAGTTAATGGAAAAGAATATATTTTTGAAGGATGGTATAGAGATAAGAATTGTACAATAAAAGCCGATTTTAATGGACAGATCACTGGAAATACCGATTACTATGGTAAATATATTCTGAATGAGAAGGTTTTCAAATATACAGTTAAGCATTGGGTGGATGGAGAAAACCGCGATGAAGATTCGGTATTGGTGGAAGTCGCTTTAAGCGAAGAGGCAGCTGGTATTAAAGATATTGAGTTAAAAAAATATTCCGGCTATAAATATGAAAGAAATGATAAAAATTTACAGCTCAATAAAAATAGGACGGCTTTAGTTGGAAAAGGAACGATTGAAAATGATGGAGTTATCAATGTATATTATACACTTAATGAAGACGCTAAGCTGAATTACCGTGTAGAGTATTACCTGGAAGGGATGGATGCCCCGTTTGACACCTTAAAGGATCAGAGTGTCCTGGTAGCGGAACCGGAAGTAAAGGCAGTAGCGGACAGCAGTAACGTACCGGCAGGATATACCCGGAGCAGAACCGCCCCGAAACTGCCGACAACCATAACAGCCAGCAACAATGTCATCAAGGTATACTATAAAGCAGATGAAAGCCAGAAGCTGGACTACCGTGTAGAGTAT
>NZ_QUES01000087.1:0-1881 GCF_003478085.1 Eisenbergiella sp. OF01-20
GGTAGTGTCAAGTCTGACACCCCGTTTTTTATTAAAAACCTTGTATTTCCAAGGATTACACCACTTTTAAAAATAAAAAAGCAATGACCTCCCCTTTTTTGGTATAATGTAGTCACCACAACCAACATAACCAAAGGATTGATCATTGCTATGGATAACATTATACTCTATTTACTTACTGTAATTCAAGAACAATACAAAACTATTTGCTGGCTCCTGAACTTCATCTGCAGATATATCCCTCTCAAGCAGTGGGCCTTCGATGATTCCCACTCCCCTAAATACCACAAATTTACCACTGACCGCCTCCCTGTCATCAAGCCTTTCATCAAACAAGACTGGCAGTTCCTACTGGAATACTACCTCTGGAAGTATGGCAAAACCGTCAGGCCCGTCCAGCGGCGCAACGGGAAATCCGTTCCCGAGGATACCGTCTGTCCCCTCTGTGGCGCTCCCCACCACTATCTCTATGATAATAATGGCGGCAACGGACAGTACCAGTGCAAGGTCTGTGGACAGACCTTTGTCACTGGGGAGGTTGTTACCTCCCCAGTCCGTTTTGTGTGCCCTTACTGTGGACACACCCTTGTCCCGAAAAAAGACCGGAGGTTCTTCCGCATCCACAAATGCGTCAATCCAAAGTGTTCCTTCTATCTGCATAACCTCTCCAGGGTTGAGAAAAAACATCTGGATGAGGATCACGGTAAAAATAAATACAAGCTCCATTACCTCTACCGGGAATTCACCGTGGATTTCTTCCGCATGGGCTTAGACTCCCTGCCTAAGAACGCTTCCTCCCTGAAGTTCTCTAAGCACAACGCACACATCATGTCCCTGTGCCTTACCATGCATGTCAACCTACAGCTTTCCCTCCGAAAAACTGCCCAGGCCTTAAACGATCTCTATGGCATCCGGATTTCCCACCAGCAGGTTGCCAACTATGCCAGGACAGCCGCCCTTGTCATCAAACCCTTTGTTGACCACTATGAATACCCCAAGTCATCCGTGTTCACCGCCGACGAAACCTATATCAAGGTACGCGGCATCAAAGGCTACATCTGGTTCATCATGGACGCTGCCTCACGCTCCATCCTCGGATACCAGGTTTCAGACAACCGCTCGGTCGGCCCTTGTATCCTCGCTATGCGCATGGCTTTCCGCGGTATGAAACAACTCCCGGAGAAGTTCCGGTTCATTGCCGACGGGTACAGTGCCTATCCGCTGGCGGCCCTGCAGTTCGCACAGGAACTGGGGGAAGGCTTCAAGTTTGACATCACACAGGTAATCGGACTCACAAACGATGATGCGGTTTCCAAGGAGTTCCGTCCCTACAAGCAGATGATCGAACGGCTCAACCGTACTTTTAAATCTACTTACCGGGTCAGCTGCGGCTACGATAATTACAACGGCGCAAACGATAACGTGGCACTCTGGGTCGCCTACTACAACTTCCTGCGTCCTCACAAGCACAACCATTATCAGGTGCTCAATAAAGTCGATATGCTGGAAGACGCAGACAACATGCCCGGTAAATGGCAGCTCCTGATCCTGCTCGGACAGCAAACCATCCTCCATCTGCAGGAACAGCTGGCGGCTGGCTAAATCTGTTCTTAGATTCCAAGCCAGAGGGACAAAACGCAGCCATCCCGAAGGGACCTGCCCTTGATGGCACGCCAAAACAATGCTACCATGCTGTGACTACGACGGTGAAATGTTATCTGTTCTTGAGTTCTTCGCCGTCGGTAAGACGTTCAGAGCATTGTTTTGGCGTGCCGTCAAGGGTGGCGGGAACTGCCAATTTCTTACATATCTGCAATTTTCAAGGTTCTAATGTTGCCAGTTCACCCGGCTTCGGGTTTTCATAATTCACTTGACACTACC
>NZ_QUES01000088.1:0-881 GCF_003478085.1 Eisenbergiella sp. OF01-20
GGATATCGATTCGGAAAGACAGAGGTTTATAACCCCTGGAGCGTCATTAATTATGTAAAAGCGGTATCCGCCGACCATGACGCGTTCCCCCGGCCTTATTGGGCGAACACTTCGTCAAACAGCATTGTCCGCGAGCTGGTAGAGCACGCGGATAACAGCGTAAAACAGGAGATGGAGAGCCTGATAGACGGCGGGACGATAGAAAAGCCGGTGCATGAGGATATCACCTATGGTGAAGTATATAAATCAGAGGATAACCTGTGGAATTTCTTGTTTTTTACGGGATATCTGAAAAAACTGTCGGAACGGTTTGACGGGGAGACCATCTATCTGACGTTAGGAATACCGAATACGGAAATCAAGATGATTTACCGGAATACCATTCTGGACTGGTTTAACCAGAGTATCCGGAAAAAGGATTTTTCACGGATGTATCATGCGCTGCTGCATCAGGAAACGGAAATACTGGAACGGGAGCTTTCCAAAAACCTGATGGAAACAATCAGCTTTTATGATTATAGGGAGGACTATTACCATGGTTTCCTGGCGGGCCTCCTGAAAATGCTGGATGGCTATACCCTGAAATCGAACCGGGAAAGTGGTCTGGGCTGGAGCGACCTGCTGTTATTGTCGGCGCCTTATGACGGAACGGCGGTCATTATGGAATTGAAAGTGGCGGATACCTTTGCACAGCTGGACAGCAGTGCAGGAGAGGCTTTGGAACAGATAAAACAGAAGCAGTATGATGCGGAGCTGAAGTTGGAGGGATACCATACCTTTACGTACTATGGGATATCTTTTTTTAAGAAGCTTTGCCGGGTATTGGTGGAAAATAGTGAAGTGTAGGGGAGAGACAAGAATGAGACCGCTTCCAATTGGGA
>NZ_QUES01000088.1:891-1786 GCF_003478085.1 Eisenbergiella sp. OF01-20
ACCGCTTCCAATTGGGATTGATGATTTTAAAAAGCTCAGAGAAAATAATTTCTTATATTATAGATAAAACGCTTCTAATTAAGGAATTATTAGATAACAGAAGCGAAGTGAGTCTTTTTACCAGACCGAGGAGATTCGGAAAAACGTTAGAACTCAGCATGCTCAGATATTATTTTGAAGCAGGAGATAAGGCGGACGAAAAGACCGCTGATAATCGTGCGCTTTTTGACGGATTAAAAATACTGGAAGCCGGCGACAAGTATACCAAACATTTATGTCAGTATCCGGTAATCAGCATTTCGCTGAAATCGGCCAGGCAGCCCGACTTTGAAAAAGCTTTTGTTATGTTAAAACGGCAGATTGCAGAGGAATTCCGCAGACATAAATATGTGGCGGATAATCTGGAGGGAAACGATGAGAGAAGATATCATCTTATCATGAACGAGACTGACCAAAGCACACAATACCTGGATGCAATTGCATTCCTTTCACGTATTTTGTATGAGTATTACCAAAAGAAAGTGATAATTCTTCTGGATGAATATGACGTACCGCTGGAAAATGCCTATTTTAACGGATTTTATAATAAAATGACGGACTTTATCCGTTCGTTGTTTGAATCGGCGCTGAAGACGAACTCATACCTGGAATTCGCTGTTATTACAGGTTGCCTTCGAATCACAAAGGAAAGTATATTCACAGGTTTAAATAACCTGGAAATCGTATCAGTCATGAACAATAATTATGCGGAATACTTTGGTTTCACACAGGATGAAGTAGAAAGCATGCTATCTGCCTATGGAATAGAAGAAAAGCGCAAAGAAGTGCGGGAATGGTATGATGGATATCGATTCGGAAAGACAGAGGTTTATAACCCCTGGAGCGTCATTAATTA
>NZ_QUES01000089.1:0-1699 GCF_003478085.1 Eisenbergiella sp. OF01-20
CCTAAAATGTATTAGTTAATTCTTATTTCACCCTTTAAATTCGTGTTTGATGATTTTACTCTTACACGATTTGTGATATGGTTTAATTGGTTAGTGGATTCCTCCATTGTAGGAGGATTATTTATGTCTAAGAAAAAAATATATGATCAGAAACACCTCACCACCAGTCAAAGAATCCATATTGAAAAAGGCCTGAACGATGGACTGTCTTTTGCTGCTATCGCCAGAAAGCTTGAGAAGCATCCAAGCACAATTGCTAAAGAAGTAAAGAAATACCGCTCTTTTCAAAATCATGAAGTTGACCCAAGACATCCTCTGCGCTGTGCCAGATTTAAGGAATGCTCCCTGCGTTTTCTATGTGACAAACCTAATTGTGTGAAAGTCTGTAAATACTGTTATAACACCAGTTTACGGACTCCTGTCTGCACGACCCTTTGTCCCGAATACCTCGAGCCGCAATGTCCTTCTATTTCAAAAGCTCCCTTTGTTTGTAATAGCTGTGCAAAAAGCAGAACCTGTAACAAGAACCAAGCATTCTACATCGCACAGAATGCAGATAAGTCCTCACAGGAACTTCTCGTATCATGCAGGAAGGGCATTAATCAAAGTGCAGTTGATATCGCTCTGCTTGATGACCTTATTTCACCATTACTTGCCCAGGGGCAGTCTCTCGCTCATATTTATGCCTTTCACGGGCATGAGATTCCTTGTTCCAGAAAGACGCTCTACAATTATATAGACCAAGGCGTCTTTACTGCTAAGAACATCGATCTGCGCCGCAAGGTGCGTTACAAATGCAAGCCAAGAAAAACTGGTACGAGGGTCAGTCTGGCTGCAAAGGAATTCCGTATAGGACGGACCTACGAGGATTTTCAAAAATTCATTCAAGAGAATCCTGATATTCCAGTTGTTGAACTTGATACCGTAGAAGGCGGGCGGGATAACAGCACTCAGGCTTTCCTTACCCTCTTTTTTCGTAACTGTTCTCTTATGCTTATTTTTGTACTGCAAGAGAAATCACAGGACCAGGTCATAAAGGTTTTCGATTATTTGACACAAAAACTCGGTATCAGGGTATTTCAGGAACTGTTCCCAGTTATCTTGACAGACAATGGTGTGGAATTTCAATTTCCAGAACGATTGGAATGTGATAAAAATGGTGAGACCCGCACGAAAATCTTTTACTGCAATCCGAACTCTTCCTGGCAAAAAGGACGGATCGAGAAAAATCATGAATACATCCGGTATGTGATCCCCAAAGGTCAGAGCCTGGATAACTATAAGCAGACAGATGCCTGTGTACTTATGAATCATATCAACAGTGAAGCCAGAGACAGCCTGAACGGCTGCACTCCATTCAGGCTGTCTAAGATGCTTTTAAATAACAGGTTACACAGACTTTTATGTCTTCAGGAAATACCTGCAGACCAAGTCAATTTAAAACCATCGTTACTTAAAAAATAGAATTAGAATCAAGACGGAATCCACTGCCGAATTTAATCTTACAAAAATTTGGCATGTGGAATTTAGTCTTGTACGCTTACCCAGATGCCTGTTTGCCATGCTTGCACACATGAAAACAGGCTCCTGTAAGGCCATTGTAACTCTATTTTTGTCACTCGTAAACCGAAATGAAGTGAATTAAGTGCTATAAAATCAATGTTTGGTAGATATCACGAATTCACTTTGAAATTTTACC
>NZ_QUES01000009.1:0-190513 GCF_003478085.1 Eisenbergiella sp. OF01-20
TTATAATTGACCCGGCCGCGGCTGCCGGCTGGACAAAGAACGATTCCGGCCATCTGCTCTACTATCAGAACGGTAAGGCTCTCACCGGCTGGAAGGAAATCGGCGGAAAGCGGTACTACTTTGACGAGAACGGCGCCATGGTTGTAAATACGAAAGTGGACGGTTATGTAGTCGGCCCGGACGGGGCGGGGAAGTAATTTTACATCACATGAAGCATCCGCTTTTATGAAAGCCGGGAAAGCCCGTAGTTACGGGCTTTCCCGGCTTTTGAGAAGTTATAAAGAGAGAATCAAAAACCGACTAAATGATTCGGTCAAAAAGTGCCCTTCCCCGCATTCCGGCCGAATCCTCTGTAATACAGCACTGCTGCCAGCACCGCGGTAAGCACATCCGCCGCGGCCTGGGAAACGATCACTCCATGATAACCTGCCGTCCGCGACAGCACCGCGATACATACCGCAAACAGAAGTCCCTGCCTGCTCACGGACAGCAAAAAGGCCGGCCACGCTTTTCCCGCCGCCTGGAACACGGTGGTAAACACGAGCACAATCCCCACAAACGGCATGGTAACCAGCAGACAGCGCAGCATCAGGCTCCCCGCCTCCACTATTTGTACATCCTTCATAAACAGCGACAATATCTGTCTCGCCGGCCAGGCAAGCAGCAGGGAAAACACCAGCGCAAACACTACCTCCACCCCCAAATCAAACCGGATGATCTTTTGCAGCCTCTCCTTATTCCCGGCCCCGTAATTATATCCGATTAAAGGCTGGGCGCCGAAAGCAAAACCTACCATAACCAGCATGACAATCATATTTACCTTCATGGCAATTCCCATAGCCGCAACCTGTTTGGTGCCATAGGGGACAAGATAACGGTTCATTAAGGCCATCCCCAGGCTCTGCATCAGATTCGTAACCGAGGCCGGGATTCCTATTGCGAAAATCCCCAGCATTTCCCTCCTGCTTATCCCCGCCGCCCTTATGGAAACGGATAACTTGCCGCTTTTTCTGAGAACGAAACCTATCAGGATCACATCCGTTGCCAGATTCCCCAATACCGTGGCGACAGCCGCACCGCCTGCCCCCATTCCCAGACCGAAAATAAAGACAGGATCCAGAATGATATTCACCAGGGATCCGATGATCGTTCCTGCCATCGCTTCCACGGCCAGCCCCTCCGTACGCATCAGATTTCCCGGCGTCAGCGCCAGAATCACCGCCGGCGCGCCTATGGCCATATAGGTATAATATTGCGACGCGAACTCATACGTTCCCTCCCCCGCCCCCAGCAGATACAGGATCGGCTTTTGGAAAAACAGCATGATTCCGGCAACCGCAATACCGCAGACAATCGCCCCATAAAAACAGAACGCGCTCGCCCTCCTTCCATCCTCATCCCGTTTTTCCCCGAATAACCGGGATATCACCGAGCTTCCCCCCAGCCCGAAAATATCCCCCAAAGCGATCATCAGCGTAAAGACCGGCGCGCACAGGGATACTCCCGCCACCAGATCCGCATTCTGCGTTCTCGCAATAAAAAAAGTGTCCACCATATTATAAACCAGACTGACCACCATACTGAACACTACCGGCAGCGCCAGCTTAAAATAAGCTCTCGGCACGGACACTTTTTCAAATAAATCGTTTGTCATTTTCTCCACTCTCCTGTTCCGGGTTATCGGTCTAACTATAGCAGATCCGTTTGCATTTCCAAGTGACATATGTCACAATAAAAGAAAAAAACGCCCGGGCTTCGGAGGCTGTCATGAAAAAAATATACGATTCCCAAAAACTGAACACCTGTCTGGAAGCTTATGCCCTGCAACAGTTGTTTGATACACAGGACCTCCCCTTTTTTCTTATCCAATACGAAAAGGGGGAAACCATTGTCCACCCCCTCAAGCTTACCGAATATCTGCAGTTTGTCGTATCAGGCACCATTTCCGTTTATTCCATCCGCAAAGACGGCTCCCAATATACCCTCTCCGCCAGTGACGGCTTCACACTCCTTGGCGATATCGAATTTATCAAAAACGATTACCCCGCCTTTTTTGCCGAAGCACAAAGCGAGGTAACCGCCGTCTGCCTGCCTATGGAAAAAGCACGGAAGCTTCTGGACAAGGATATCCGCTTCTTGCATTATCTTCTCCATTCCCTCATAAAAAAGATAGAAATGTCCTCCCTGAACGAAGCCGTCTTTTCCAGTCTGGAAGAAAAGCTTCTGTATTACCTGCAATACACCTGCCCCCACAATACCCTTACCAATGTAGAACAAACCGCCGCCCATATCCACTGCAGCCGCCGCCAGCTCCAGCGCCTCCTGAAAAAACTCACCGACGGGGGAACCCTAATTAAAATCAAAAAAGGCTGCTACCGCCTTTCCGGGGCAAAAATCTCCGTATAATCCAAAACAGGCCGTCCTTCTTCGGTGAATTCCAAAGGCAGGATCACGTAACGGGAATCATGGTAATCCGAAGCGTTCCAACGATCCGCCACATAATAATATACCGTATTCCCTTCTTTTTCCACAGGAAGAATAAAAGCGGGCTGGGTACGGTAGGTCGTAGCATCCCCGATATCCGTCAGGCTGCTCCATCTGCCTTCCATGCTGTCTGCAAAAGCATAGCGGCACTGGTTGGGCGCCCATCCGGTACAATAGGAAGAAAACATATAATACCTTCCGTTTCGTTCCATAACCGCCGGCGCCTCCCGGTATTCCCCCTGCCACAGCTTATGTACCAGGCAGTCTACGTTCAGGTAATCCTCCGACAGCCGGTACACATGCATATCCGCATTATCCCTGGAAGCGGAGAGGAAATAAGCGGTTCCGTCCTTATCCTGAAACAACGTGCAGTCCCTGGACATATAGCCGAACGGATTAAAGCTGCCCAGATAAGTAAACTCTCCGTCCGGCGTGTCGCACACCGCGACCGCGCAGGCGGCATCCCGATAATCCACCCCGTTTTCCACATGCATCCACATCACGAATTTACCGGTTTTTGCGTTATAGAGCACCTTGGGCCTCTCCACATTGATTTTACCGCCCGTTTCGCTGCGCAGCTTCCGGTCTGTCCGCACACGGTATTCTGCAACAGGGGAGTCTGTGGTCAGCACATGGCGGCAGAAGGTCCAGTTAACCAGATCCGCGGACTTATACACACTCACATATCTGTTTTCCGTCCGGTTTTCCCCATACCAGTACCAGTTATCCTCCCATTGGAGCATATGCCCTCCATGCGCATGGAGGACATTCCCGTCCGTATCATACCATACCTCTCCGTTTACCCTTTTTGTTTCCATAAGCTGTTCCTCTCCTTCTTTCCGCGTAAGCGCCACCCCGGCATGACACAGTGCCTTCTGCCGGGACTGTGAGCGTTTCCTTCTTCACCAACCCAGTATAACAGCGTATTTTACAACATGCAATCCGTAATCCTCCTGCATATCACCCCCGATATGCACCTGCGCCCCCTCTTCCCTTACAGCCTCTTCGGACAAACATACCGGGGCAGTCCCACACTGTGCTTTCCGTATTCAATCGCTTCCCGGGGGCACCGGCAGATACAGGCCATACAATGGGTGCATTCTTTCCCCCATACGGGCTTCCCGTCTTTCAGGCGGATATTTCCAAGAGGGCAGCTCTTTTCACACATGCCGCAGGAAATGCAGGCATCCGTGGCATAAAATTTACCGGCATGCACGAAAAGCGGATAAAAAACGGTATTTACCACGCCGCTGCTGTGTTTATCCTTTCCGGTAATCTCCGGTTTCGGAAAAGACGTCCCCGCTTTTATCCATTGTATGATCTCATCTATCTTCTGTTCGGCCTGCCCGATCGTCACTAACGCTTCTTCCCTGGAAGGCGTTTCAAAAAGTGCAATATAATTCTCCGGCATGAGGACAGAGGCACATCCCTGATACGTCATCCCCTTTTTTTCGCAAAGCTTTTCCAAATATGCGCCTGCATTTCCGATATTGCCGCCGCAGGTCATCACAAAACGGATATCCCGGCTGCCCTCCAGCTTCGTCTTCAGCAGCCAGTCCGTAACCACCCGAGGTATCCTCCATGCATAGGTGGGTGTGACAATAATCCACGGCTTATCCGACCGCAATGCGGTATAATCCTGATTCCTTATTTTCTTAAAAAGATTGGAAACGTCATCTTCCGTTTCCCTGCCAATCCGTTTTGCTGCATATTCACTGTTCCCGGTACCTGAAAAAAATAAAATCATTTCTGTCTCCTATCTGCGCTTTTACACGCATGCGGCGGACACCGCATTCCAATCCGGGCCGCCGAAACCATTTTTTTACGGCCCTGCCCTCTTATCCTCTATCTTGTTAACCGGCCCTGCGGCCCCCTGATATCCCTATACCCCGCCGATATGGATAATTCCCTCATACACAAGCTTCATTAAATCCGCAAGCTTTTTCCACTGCGTTTCGTCCGCTCGGATATAATAATAATTTTTCGTACCTTCCTTCCGCATATTGATGATGCCCGCTTCCTTCAAAATCTGCAGATGGTGGGATACGGACGGCCTGGTCAGATGCGTCTTTGCTGCAATTTCTCCCACACGGATACCGTCCAGATCACTCTGCAGCAGTACGAGCAGGATCAACTGCCTTGTCTCATCCCCAATAGCCGTAAATGCTCCCCGGCATTCCTGAAAGCCCTGTGTAATCTCCTCCAGCCGCTGTTTGCAGTCTTTTTCCATATACCCTCCTTTACAAATATCTGACATCCAGCTTTTCACGCTGTGCGCTGCGCCGGTATTTTACCTTCGGATACCCCAATACTAATGTTGTAACCACTTTTTTTCCTTTTGAAACACCCAGCGCTTTTTTTAACTTCGGAGATAGATTGGCCGCCATGGAAAAAAAGCCGCTGAACAATACGCCAAGCCCGTTCGCCTCCGCCACAAACTCCATGTTCTGTGCCGCCAGAGCACCGTTCAGCTTCTCTTTTGACAGAATGACTATCACCGCCGGGGCATGGAAAAAGAAGAAATGATTATCCATTTTATTTCTTCTCGCCATGGGGCTGAACATATCCGCAAATGGCTTAACCGCCCGGAATACACGCACCGCCGCCTGTTCCAGTTCCTCTTTTCTTCTGTCCAGTACAACAAAAGACACATCCTGTGCATTCTTTGCCGTATGCGTCAGCCTGCCGGCCTCCAGAATCTGTTCCAGGATTTCCTCCGGGATTTTCTGATCCCGAAACTGCCGGATCGTCCGGCGGAACCGGATGGCATCCAGCACCTCCTCCGGTTTCAGATGCACCTCCCCTTTTATCGGGACAGGTTCGGCTTCATAGCCGCTGATCGTAACGGCCCCCTTCGGGCAGACAGCGACACAATGCCCGCACAGGATACAATCCCCGGACAGAATATTGGCTTTCCGGTTCTGTATCTCAATATTACGGGCGGCGCAGTCCCTTACACACATACCGCAGCCGATACATTTTTCTTTCTCTATAGTTATCTCATGTTCTGCCATTTTCCTTCCCTTCTTTCGTTAATCTTTGTTAACCATTATAGCAGGATCCGCAAAAAATGCGACATTGGTAAAGAAAATCGTTACGGACAGATTGGTTGCCGGCAAAACGCCATGCCCAATCGTCTCCTGCGAAGTTTGAGCGGATAATATAAAAAATCCGTACAAAAAGATGAAGTCCTTTCTGTACGGATTACCGTTTCTTGAGGGAATTGAACCCTCAACAAAGTCATTTTTCAAATTAAAATAAGGATGATATACAAGTAAAGATCCCGGAAACAGCAAGAAATGAATATACGAGTATCTGAAAATGCCTGCTGTCAATTCGATCTACAATACGGTTTCCCAATCTGCTGCCGATATATTGCCCCAAAATACCGGGAAGTACCAAAAGTAATGTAAATGGTTTTAAAATACCACTAAAGATACGGTTAAAACTGTTCATCAAATTGGTTATAAAGAAAAAGAATTGTATCGTTCCCAGATATTTCAGCTTTTCATTACCCAATAAAGCAAGAAAATACACTGTCATCGGCGGACCGCCGATGCTGAATAACCCATCCACCGTACCAGACAGTGATGCGCAGACAGCAGCGGTCCCCCAGTTCGCCTTAACTGTAATCTTTTGATTCATAAACGCCATATAAATGGCAATCAGCAGCAGAAACATTCCCAGCCAAAAGTTGATCCCAGACAGATTGATCGAAGATGCCAGACGGATCGTTATTGTACTCACAATCAGATATACCGCGGCCGGAAAAATTGCCTGTTTCCATTGGATATATTTACGGTAACGCCAGACTAATGTGCTCAATAGAAAAATTAAAATTAAGCTGGATAATCCGGCGGCCTGCAATACCGGCAGGTATAACGGAAAAAATACCATAACAAAGATTCCAAAGCCAAAGCCGGTCGTTGACTGAACGAATCCGCCGCCAATGCAGGCCAGAAATGTATATAAGAAAAGTAACCATTCGCTATCCATGAGCTCCTCCCGCATTACAGGCCCTGCGCGCTTCTTAAATACTGACGAGACAGCCTTGCTGATTCAAAGTGGTTGATTTTCTCGCAGCCGGCGGGAAGGCCGGCACATACAATCCCATCAAATTCAATACCACGGAGGGCTTCAAAAAATCCGGGAAGATTTAACGTCCCCAATCCCAATGGGACCCAGCTCATTCCGCGTCCGCGCCATGACAGCGTGGGATCCAAATCCTTAATATGGACATAATCAATCCGATCCGCGTAAACCTTTACTAAATGAATTATGTCAACTTCGGCAACCATCGCATGGCCGTCATCTACACAGAATCCAACAAGCTCCGGATCCGTTTGCCTGGCAAAGGCATCAATCTCCGGACGGCGGCAGACAGTCGTATAGGAATGGTGGTTATGCAGAAGTTTAATGCCCGCATTTTTACAATAGACCCCTAATTCATTACATAAAAGCGCATCTTTCTTAACCGCATCCCAGTCAGCCGGACAATCCAGTCCCTGATCTTCGGGCCAGTTCCCGCTTGAACAAATCAGATATTTTCCCCCCATTGCCGCTGTATATTCGGCATCCTCTTTGAGTTCATCCAGGCCTTCACTTAAATTGCAATACAAAGCAGACATAGAAACTCCATACTGATCACAGATCTTTATTACCTCGTCTGGAGTGAAGTGCTTTTTTAAATAGGGAAAGTTTTCGAGATAATCATATCCCAAATATGACAATTCTTTAACGCACTGTACAAACTGACTCCGAAACTGTTTCGAATTCCCAACGTATTGGTTTACCCACATCCATCCGGTATATGCTGTTTTCATATGTATTTTCTCCCTTTACGCTTTGACTCCGCCGCTGGTCAGCCCGTTAATAAATTTCTTTTGGTTAAAAAGGAACAGGATAACAATCGGTACAATAGACAACACGGCGCCGGGCAGCAGCACTTCCATCTTCTGTGCATTTGCGCTGATAAGAGAAGCCAGACCAATCGGGAGCGTGAGTTTTTCATTTGTTCGCAGGACTACCAAAGGCCACAGGAAACCGTTCCAGCTATTCATTGCCATCAGGATAGTCATTGCACCGAATGCCGGTTTCATCAGCGGCATCATGATTCGGAAATAAATACCGAATTCCGTACAGCCGTCAATGCGCGCTGCTTCCATAAAACTGTCTCCCAGGCTCGATACAAACTGCTGAAAGAAGAAAATACAGATAGGAGACAGGATGAACGGAAGGATAACACCTGCGGTTGTATTGATAATCTTCATGCCAATACAAAGCTTATATAACGGCAACATGATAATTTCCAACGGGATCATCATAACAAGCAGCATCAGTGTGAATATCAGCCCCCGGCCACGGAAACGGTATACACCAAGCGCATATCCGGTCATACTGGAAAAGAACAGCGCTAATATAGTTTGTAACACCGTAATCATAACGCTGTTTTTATACCATGAAAAATACATCCCCTCACGATATTCAGCCAGTGTGCGGAAATTGGCAAACGTAGCGGTATCACCTAAAACAAGAGAAAGCCCGCGGCTGAACATATATTGTGTAGGCTGGAGCGACGCAACTATTAGAAAATAAACCGGAAACAACGCCACCAGGGCCGCGGCTAAAATAAAAATTGTCAGCAGTGCCGACTGCCATGTAATTTTCTTTTTCATCATTCAATCCCTCTCCTTACCGAACATTCCAAAGCCGCGCAGCTGAACAAGGTTGATCCCCATAATAATTACCAGCAATACGATTCCTATGGCACTGCCAAAGCCCATGTCATTACGCTGGAACGACATCTGATACAGGTACCGCACAATTGTCAGGCCGATATCGCCGGGGGTCGAATCCACCCAGTAGACGTAGCTTTCCGTAAACATTCGGTAGCCTGCAATAACCGTAAGAGTAAAAATATAAATCAGCGTAGGCTTAATCATAGGAACGGTAATATTCCAGAATTTACGAAAGGCGGACGCACCGTCGATTTCCGCGGATTCATAAATATCCTCAGGAATACTTTGCAGAGCCGACAGACAGTAGACCATGTTGATACCAATCGATTTCCAGATATCCAACGTTACCATCATAAGGATACCGGTAGAATAGCCCATATTCCAGGCGATGCTTTCCTTACCAAACAGATGCAGGATTTGGTTAAACAGGCCGGAGTCCATATCACTGAACATCAGACGGAATGCGATACCGGCAATCAGTGCTGATACCAGCGATGGGATAAAAAATGCCGCACGAAACATATTACGCAGCTTCAGCAGCCTGGAATTAACGACTACAGCCAGCACGATCGGTATAGTCATCATAATCGCCAGCATACAGCCGGTATAAATGGTATTCGTGAGGATTGCATGGCCAAAGTGGTAATTAAACAGCCTTGCATAATTATGGAATCCAACAAACCGCTCTTTTCCAAAACCTTCCATGCTCATGAAGCTCATACGGATCGTTTCCAATGAAGGATATAGAAAAAATATGAGGAATGAAGCTATAAATGGTGCTACAAATATGTAGGGGGCCATTTTTTTACTGTACAGAATACGTTTTGGATTCCAGGAAGAACGAACCTGTTTTGCCTGCATTGTAATCACCCCTTAGTTTTTCGAATTGCGTACCTCATTGGCCGCATCGGTCAATGCCTGCTCCGGGCTCTTTTCTTGTGTAACAAATACCTGATACATCACGTTATTACGCATTAACTCCTGAGCCGTCGTGGATTTCGCATCGCTTGGATTGATAGGAGACGGAATGCCATTCTCAATATACGGCATCATAATTTCAAAGAATGATTCCCCTGAAAAATAATCCATCGGTTCCGTCAGACTTTCATCGGTCCATACATTAAGATTAACCGGATCGAATTTGCAGGTTTCCCAAATATTGATGGAGCCTTCATCGCTCAATTTTGCCCAATACAGAAGCTCCTTAGCTTCTTCAATATACTTGCATTGGCTTGTGATAGCTGTCGGTGTACCTCCTACACAGGTGGAACGAGGCTGTCCCTGCTCAAATACAGGAACCGGACGCACGATCATTTTACCGTAAAGGTCAGGCATATAGTCCATCAGACGAATCATATACCAGGATGGCATCAGCAAAGAAGCACAGTTGCCTCCGTTCATCCAATTATAAAAGCTTTCGTTGATCAGGTCACCGCCAGGAGCTTCTGTTGCCAATCCATCCTGGAATACATCATACATCCAATCCAATACGGCGATGTTTTCTTCACTGTCCATTGTCACATTGCCGTCCGCGTCGATATAATCCAATCCGCATTCGTTCAGCAGCGGCCAATAGGGACGCTGGTTCAGGGTTTCATATGCGGTCCACGCCATACCTGTCGCATCCGTAACCCTGCGGCCGATTTCAAGATATTGATCCCATGTTTCAATCGCATCAATTTCTTCTATGGTGACGCCAGCCTGTTTAATCAAATCCATATTATAGTACATGCAGGTGGCACCTACATGGGTAGGAATGCCGTAATAGGAGCCGTCTTTGGAATATAAGTCAAAACGGGATCTAACCATATGATCCAGTTCCGGCTCCACAATATCGTTGAGCGGTACAAGCTGGATATCTCCCTGCATAAAGTTCGACCACCAGGTGAGATTAACATCCACAATATCGGGAGCGCCTACACCGGACTGCAAAGCGATGAGAAGCTTATTATGCATTTCAGTAACCGGATAAAATTCCAAACTCAACTCAATGGGATTATTTGGATGTGCTTCATTATAAAGTTCAGCACCATACTCAAAAATATCGGTGTGTTGTTCGTTAACCCAACAAGTCAGTTTAATGGGATCGGCTGGCTCCGTTGTTTCTGTTGTTTCAGTTGTCTTTGGGCTTCCCGCAGTATCGCTGCCAGATGTGGCATCGCTGCCATTGGAACAAGCTGCCGTGGATACAACCATAAGAAGCGACAAAATTAAAGCTGTCAGTTTTTTCACTTTCATATAACATCCTCCTATGCTTAAGTCAGGTTTTCCTGTTCTTTAACTATCATTATAGATTGTCAAAAACACAACTCCAATCCACAGCGTTGTCAGATATGACAAAAATGACACATATATATGCAAAACGAATGTGCAATACAATGACATTTTATGTACAATTTCTACTTTTTCTTTTCCCAGGCATGTGGAGTTGTACCAGTATAGGACTTAAATACACGGAAAAAATAGGATTGATTGCCAATACCCACCCGTTCCGCGACTTCTTTAATCGACACACCCTGTGCAAGCAGCACTTTGGCCTGCTCAACACGATAACAGGCAACATATTCCGTAAAGCTTTTTCCACAGTCATGACTGAAAATACGGCTTAGATATGACTTACTTACATTCAGCTTTCCGGCTACCGCATCCAGGCCGAGATCTTCCTGGCAATGTGCATGGACATACTCTATCGCTTTAATGGTGTTGGAATTATAATGGGAAACCCGATCTGCCGTCTGAAAGAAATCAAACAGCCTGTTATAAGCGGATACAATCAGGCGGCGGTTTTCCTGGATGTTATCGCTGTTCAGTATTTCTACTCTCATAAGGGTGCAGAATTCCTGCAGCTCGTTGCTGAGCGGAACCGTTTTAATATTCCGTATGACCAGGTTCAGCAGCTCCAGGCATATAATCTGACAGGAGGTACGATCAGCCTCTCTATACAACAATCCGTCAAAGACGGCCTGCACAGCGGCCATGCAGTGCTCATGATCCCGACGTTCCACAGCATTAGCAATCTGCTTTTCAGATACAGTATCCAATGTGACGAATTTTCCAGGATTCAGAGAACGGCTTTCTGAAACATCGATTAAGGATCCATGTCCGGTCAGATACCGCAGTGACATCTCCTGACGTGTCTGACGATAACAGCCGGGAAGGCCGGATGGCTGCTGTACCAGTTTTCCCAGTACGAACGATGCTGTCAGGTTTGTGTATTTCTCCAGGTTCTGCCGGAGGGATTGTACCAGCTGCCTGCTGATATTCCAAAAATATTGCTGGCTGTTCCGGCCTTCAAAGGAAACAAGAGTGACGAACTCTCCTCCTCCGATTTCCGCAATAATCCCTTGTGCATATTGGCGTATGACCTCTTGAAGAATGGAAAGGATGGAAGGGCTGAGCATAACCAGCTCAATTTTGCCGCCTTCCTGTTCCAGCTTGTGGATGTTATCAAGCTGCATCAAGATAAGCTGGATATTACTTCCATGATTCAGAAATGGAAGCTGTTCTGAGAGGACAGCAGGATCAACAGTGTCGCCGTTTAGCAGGCTGAGTACCAATTGACGCTGGCTTTCCTTTTCACTGTTTTGCCAGTATGTTTGCAGAATTTGTGTATCCTTTTCTTTTTGCCGCGACTGCCGGATCTGCTCGGCACATTTCTGGAGTGCTTCCAAAACGACTTCACGATTCAGATCGTGCTTGAGCAGGTAGTCAATCGCACCAAGTTTCAAACTGGAACGTACATAGGTAAAATCTTCGTATCCGCTCAGCGCAATCACCGGCAGTTCAGGGTACATCTGTCTCACCCGTTCAATCAGATCCACACCATTCATACCGGGCATACGCATATCGGTAAGCAGAATATCCGGGCACAGACAGCGTATTTTTTCCAAAGCTTCCTGCCCGTTGGCTGCTTCCCTGTCTACAAGAAAACCATCCCGTTCCAGGCACAGATCCACCTTCAGACGAGTCCGCGCATATAATTCGTCATCAACGATCATCACATGATACATTCTCCCACCTCTTTCCCTGATCCGTTGTCTCCTCTGAGCCATCGGTCCTCACCGGGATCCTTACCGTTGCAATTGTAAAGCATCCCGGCATACTGTCATATGAAACCCCATATTCTGCCCCAAAATAAATTTGGAGCCTTTTTTGTACATTGGCTATCCCAATGCCATGAACGCTATGCTGCCGGCTTGTCCGTGTTTCCGTTGTGTGGCTGAGCCGTTCCAATGTGCCGGCATCCATGCCGCAGCCATCATCAATAACCGAGATCTCCACAATATTCTTTGTCCGGAAGCCTTTAATTGTAATATTAAGGAAACCACGTCCCGCTACAGTCCCATGAATCACAGAATTTTCCACCAGCGGCTCCAGTGTAAACGGGGGCAAAAGGCAGTCCTGCAGCGAATCATCAAGACACACATTAAGCCTGTATGAAGCTATGCCGCGGTACTGCTGAATATCAAGATACCAGCGAATATAATCAAGCTCCTCCGAAAGCGGTATAAAATCCCGCCCCGAACGAAGCGTACGATTCAGTAAAGCTGACAGACTCTGTAAAATATGGGACAGCTTAGCCTGTTGCTGCAAGTCCGCCATCCACGCTACCATATTGAGCGTATTGGTTATGAAATGCGGGTTGATCTGCATTTGCAGAAGTTCGATCTGTGATTCCTGCCGTTGCTTTTCGCTGCATTTAACCTGTTCGATCATCGTTTCCAGCTTGCCTGACATCGTATCAATACTCTGCGCAATGACAGCAAATTCATCGCAGCCCTGATCCTGAATACGTGAAGAAAAATCGCCCTGCTGGACCCGGTTTAGAACGTTCACAATGTGCCAAAGAGGGCGCTTCATCGTGCGGTTAAGCAGGAAAAAGACACAGGGTACCAATACCATCATGGTCAGCAGCAGAGTGATGACATCCATACTGTTATTCAATGCAATTTGTGAAAGGACACCGCCGTCAATTACATTTACCACATACCATCCTGTTTCTTCCATCTGCATGGCAATCAATGTATTGTCGAACATCCCCTCCGGATGAAAAACCTCTATTTTGGAAGAGTTGACAGAAGAAAGATATTCCATCCAGTCCGCTCCGTCAACGGTATCTTCTTCCCCGGTATGGATAATGACATTTCCCTCCCGATCCAACAGATATACCGTAGATGCTCCATCCCCCTCCAGATTGGAAAACAGCTCAGTAAGTACTCCCGCGCGCAATGTCATAATAAGGTATCCAACCGATTCATCCCCTATTAGCCGTTTCATTTTCAGGGCATAATAAATTACCGGTTCATCGGTCTGCGGCGCATGCCATTCCACACTTTTCAAATAATAATCTTCCGGTGTTGCATAATGCCAATAACCATTGCCGCTGCGATCGACATTTTCCATGATGCTGGCCTTACTTTTTTCATAGAAATACATATAGAACCGGTTCTGATTGTTATAGACATAGCACGGCCTGCCGTCAGGAGAAAGGATAATCAGTCCCGCAGAATCAGATGTGGAATTGAATCGTCCGACCACAGAATGAACAAGTTCTTCTGTTACAGGAACACGCCCAACGCTTGAATTTTCAGAGCTATAGCTTTCCGTAAAATCCTGAATATAGCTGTTATAGGCAAAATCAATTGCATCAGTACGGACATTCATTAAACGATTAAACAGATTGTTGCTTGTTTGTACCATGTTCTGCTGTGTAAACGATATGTAATTATCCGTTTCTCTTGAGTAGGATGTAAAAAATACAATTCCCGTTGCCAGAACCAGAGGCACGATACAAAGGGAAATGCAAACTATAAAAAAGCGTGTGCTGAGGGAGTATCGGCGCAGCCAAAGATAAAGCCTGTTGATCAGACGGCTGCCAAACTTAAACTTGTTACAAATTCTCATGCACCCACTCCTCTTCGTTCTTTTTATATAATTATATAAACAAAAGAGAGTGCCAGCAATCTCCAAAATTATCTAAAACTATACATAAGTCGTAAAAATAATAGATTATAATATCAATTAATATAAGCTATTATAAATGTAAGTTTACAAAATAAGATATTTTCACAGCGTAAGACCCTCGGAGCTATCATCCCATCGGCGTCTTTCGCGGAAAGACGGAAAAATTATGAAAAATTTAACTAATGTTGAAGAATTCCAAAATGGAAACCGGATTTTTCCCATTTTGCCGGAGGAAATGGCCCCATCTCCTGTCAGCTGCCGGCTGTGCGGAAATTTTATTGAAGTGGGATTTGGCTATCAGGTAGAAAGCATGTGGACCGAAATGTTGTTCAACAGAAGCTTTGAGAAAGCTGTACCAATTGCAAAAGGCACCTATGACTGGTTCGGCGGCAACGATAAAGGACTTGGCAACGACTGGACAGGGGAAGAATGGTACCACTCCTCTTATCAACATAACCGTTGGTATGCATTTCCAGGGAAAGACCGCCCGGAGAGCATTACCGGAGATGCTTCTTATCTGACATCGCGCACGCCCGGATACAGTGTAACGCTTTCCCAGGAGACAGGCGGTATACACGGGGAGAGCTGCCTGGTAATTAATAACTACGATACGCGGTCAGCCGGCGTAGCGCAGGATGGAAAGTATCTGCGGGCTGGAGAAAGCTACCGTTTTTCCGGATATTTCCAGAAACTTGCCGGTGAGTCTGTACAGATGAAAGTATGCTTGTATGAAACGGCAAATTTAGAAGGAGAGCCTGTATTTCAGGCCACGCTCCCGCAGGCTGCGGAAGAGGGAAGATGGCTGGAAGTGGTTCTTGGTCCGATACCGCATGACTGCTGGGCCACATTTGCGCTGCTGGTTTCAGGAGGGAGCCAGGTATTATGTGATGCTTTTTCTTTCATGCCGGAACATTCCGCACATGGCTGGCGTACTGATGCGGTTGAGGCGATGAAAGAACTCCATCCATCCGTTCTACGGTTTCCGGGAGGAAATTTTGGCTCTTTCCATAATTGGATGGATGCAATTGGGCCGAAAAACACCCGCCGTCCGGAACCCAGTATCAATTGGGGGGAGCTTAACTATAACGATGTAGGGACCGATGAATTTTTAAACCTTTGTGAGCAAGTGGGGGCAAAACCGCTTCTTTTAGTAAATATGTTTCATCCTTCCAAGGAATATTATTTTCTTGCATTCCCGGAGATGAAAGAATGGGGTGGATTGCAGCGTCATGGTTACCGCCTTACCCATATTCTTGACAAGGAGGCGGGAATAGAGACAGCACGGAAATGGGTAGAATATTGTAACGGAAACATAAACACACCCATGGGAAAGCTTCGTGCACGAAACGGGCATCCGGAACCATATCACGTAAAATACTGGGAGATGGACAACGAAACATGGCGCTGGTTTACCAAAGAGGAATATGCCGAATATGTCAGGAAATATGCGGAGGCAATGCGATCTGTCGATCCTGACATCCAAATTGGAATTTGCTCTTACCATGCGTTTAGCGAACCGATCGGGGAGCTGCTGGAACTGTGCGGCGATGCCATCAATTTTATTGCCGACCGAATGTGTGAACCGTTTAATATCAAACGTAAAATAAAAATTTTGCAGGAATATAATCGAACCCATAAACATCAGATTTATTACACCGATACAGAGGCACTGCAAAACCGTGATCCGGCACTGGCTCCGTTTACACGGAAATTCTACGCAGATCATGGGATTGACTTCTGCAAAAGCCGGCGGACCTGGATTTATGCGCTGACAATGGCAGGAAATTTATTACATTATGAACGATATGGAGGACTGGTGCAATTTATGTGCTTTAACAACCTGTGCAATACGTCAGGACAATCGTGCATTGAAGTTTCAAAACAGGAAAGTATCCTGACAGCATCAGGGCTTCTGCTTAAATGGATGTCACAAACCGCGGCAGCATGGCCGCTGAAAATCGACGGTTATGATGCTGACAGTCTGAAAAGTGTGGAAATCCAGGCAAGCTGGAATCTGGATCGCACAGAACTTGTGTTAGATTTCGTAAATAAATGCGACCAGGATACACGGGTCACGCTGAACGTTACAGGATTAGGCCGATCGTTTTCCCGATTCCGTATGCTGCGCCTTTCCGCTGATGATGGAGATATACAGGAGACGATACATTCCCACGGAAATATACGAGAGGAAGTTCGTTACGGGTCAATTAGACTGGAGGACATACAAACATTTGAAATACCGGCATTTTCGTTCACAGAAACTATCCTTTCCTCAAATACAACGAAGGTTTTTACATGACTGCTAATAAAAATATCTCCCCATTAACCGGTTCCCAGGTACCATATAAATGCATGAATACACGTGCATCTACAGAGCTAACAGTCAGATAGAATGCTTCTTTTATGCTTTAAGTCGGATTGCAGCTGCAGGCTGCGGTATGCTATACTGTCATCAGCACGGTAACGTACATACCTGTACGGAGGAGAGAAAATGACGGTTTTAGAGAAAACAGCAGAATGCATCAATATATTAGGCCGTTTCTGCGGCCGCAGGGATATTAAAGATCTGACAACACAAAGCCTGATGGAAAGCTATGGGATTCCCCGTGTGGATCTTTTTCTATTATTTGGCGGGAGCATTGCCTGTGCCGGGGATCTTTTTGCGCAGGCAATGCAGGCCGGTATTGCGGAACACTATATGATTGTGGGAGGAGAAGGCCATACCACGGAAAGCCTGCGTCGGAAAATGGCCGCTCTTTGTCCCGGACTTGTCACGGAAGGGAAAGCGGAGGCCGAAGTATTCGCCGGCTATTTGTCACAGAAATACGGCCTTTCCCCCGACTATCTGGAAACCGCCTCCACCAACTGCGGCAACAATGTAACCAATGCCCTGGCGCTGATGACACAAAACCGCCTTCCCCACCGCACCATTCTTCTGATGCAGGATGCATCCATGCAGCTGCGTATGGATGCCGGTTTCCGCAGACACATAAGCCCCGATACCCGGATCATCAATTTCGCCTGCTACCAGGTAGAGGTCATTGCCGAAGGAAACAGGCTGGCCTTCCGGGATACCATCACCGGCATGTGGGATATGGAACGCTATATCACATTGCTCATGGGCGAAATTCCCCGTCTCAGTGACATTGAGGAAGGATACGGACCGCATGGAAAGGGCTTTATTGCACATGTAGATATCCCTGAAAACGTAGCAGAAGCGTATGCCTTTCTAAAGAAAAACTACGGCGATTTTTCCAGGGCCGCCAATCTGGCTTACTCTTAAACCATACCATAATAGGACATTTGCATCCGTGATGTTTGAAATACCTATATAGAAGTACAACTATATTAAATGCCCAAAAATTTTTTCGTATTCTTTATTTGCATACTCATATTCATTTACTTTAATATTTAGAATAGCGCTACTAGCTGAAATATATGATTTATTTACTTTATCTGTTATATCTTCTGTTTTCTGTAAAATTGTTTCACCATCTATAGATACAAAATCATCTTGTCCAATTACTTTACTCAAAAAATAAAAAAAATCTGATATCATATGTTCATAACTTTCTTTCGCATATTTTTTTTCTTTATTATAGCGAAAAAAGTGATACGCAAATGTATCTAATAAAATATTGCTGATGTTTACATTACAGAATGATTTCCAAACTTTTAATAATTTACATAAAACACGAAGATTTCCTTTACACACTTTATCCAGTGAATTGAAAGAACTTAATTCTTTTCCAATATTAATTTTTTTCCATCTGTGGTTAAAATAATAATTTATTACCCCATTTTCAAATTTGAAAGCAGGTATAACATCGAAATTTATATCGTCAGAGAAACCTATTTGGATTCCGTTACAATTATTATCAATATCAGAAGAACGATATTCTGACGCTAATGATGTTTTTATCTGACCTAAAATTTCTATATTATTAATACCAGTATCTATAAAAAGTGAATTCGGCAAGTAAACTAATAGCTTAATTTCATCCGTATATATTGCTGTTCCTCTACCATAGGCCCCCAAAAACTGACTTGTAGACTGTTCTGTATCTTTATCCCAAAAACTTTTTCCTATACATTGTGCAATAATTTTTTTACGATCTAAAATAAGTTTATTTACATCATCTCCTATTTGCATATTATCAATTAACTTTATTAACGGGCCATACATAATTTATCCTCCTATTAATAATACTCTGCTATATTATCAATTCCAAATTTTCCAGATGTTCTATAAAGAACATGCTTTATTTTATCTACTTCACTATTTTTCATTAAGTAAGAAGGTAAATTTATAGTATATTTATATTCTTCAATAGGCAAAACCAATAAAAGATTTGTATCTGTAATTACATAAGATACACTTTCTTTTTTAGTAGTACCAATAAATAAATTAACTTTTTCATTTGTAAACAGGGTCTCTAAATTCCGCTTGGCTAAACCTAAATCATAACAATTTCCATGCTGTCTGATTTCCTGCAATGTTTTTGTCTTAGAAAACACATGTAAAAACTCCATACTCGGATCCTTATTTATTAACCAGTCAAGTAATATTTTATAAAAATTTATCTCATACTCAATATTCTTTCTAGGCCCTAATATCAATATAGATGTTTGTTGACAAACTATTATTTGTTTTTTTACCTTAGGCATAAGTTCCGCATTTAAAGAATATGCCATTGCAATATCAGATTGTAATATTGGATAAAGTTTATTTTTCCTGTTTAGATATCTCCTCAACCTGTCATCTACCTGTCTGTATAATTCTTCACATGTTTGAAATAACGTACAATCATAAGCAAAAGCAACTTTTGATATTTCATTCATATAATCTATCGTTTTCTTTGACATCTTGCCGTTATTGGCTTTAATAAAAATAAATATTGGTAAACAATTATCTATTGCTTGTCTACATTCTCTTAACACAACTTTTGAATCTACAACACCGGTAATCAAAATAAAAACAGGATATTCATGTGCTAAAATATATTCAAAATTAGCTTGGGTAATCCCAGAATCCTCAGGATTTCTTTTCACATCAAACCCTAATCGGCTTGCAGCCAAATATGCTGCAAACCGAAAATCCTGAAATCCGTTTTCCTTTACTATAACTGAACTGATACACAACTTTCCTTGTTCTATACCAACCGCCATTGTTCCTCCTCCTTTAGTGATTATTTATATAATTTTATCACAAAAGCTTGAACACTTGCTCATATTCTACATAAAAGTCACATATATTACACAAAATATAGTCAAATGAAATAAATTACAGGATAGTTAAAGAGATTCTGATACATAAAAAATAAGAGAGGAGATCCTCTCTCTTATTTATATCCTTTTCCGGCTGTAAAACGACACAAATTCTGGATTCAAATGGCAATATGCTCCTTCTGCACAAGCTGCAGCAATCTGCGAAACTCTTTTTCAAACCGGACGTCGTCCTCCGGCTGCCTCTTGCGGGGCCCTTTCCCATGGTGCTTAGAGGACGCTCTCCGCGCCTTTTTCGCCAGATGCCTTTCCAGCAGCAGCTGATCGATATTTTCCCGGGTATACCAGTTCCCGGACTGATGGATCCCATAGGCCCCTTTTCCCAGAACCATAGCCGCCACCCCATAGTCCTGGGTCACCACCACATCCCCTTTTCTGCAGAGGTTCACCAATGCAAAATCCACCGCATCGGCACCCGCTCCGATGACCCGTACCTGACTGTAGGACGAAGCCAGGACATGGTTCGTATCACATAAAAGAACCACCGGTATCTTATTTTCTTGCGCCGCTCGTTCCACAATTCCCACCACCGGACAAGCGTCCGCATCCACCAGTATCTGCATTTCCTGTTATTCCTTTCCTGTTTCGTATGAAAAAAGGAGAAAGGAACCCTGATAATTGCTCCAGACCGTTTTACACAGCACCGGAAAATAAAAGGTGGAGAACAGCATCTCCGTTACGGACAGTGTGACCGCAATGGAAAACAGCCTTTCCTCATATCGGAAATAAACATCCTCCCGGTTTACCGGCAGAGTGAGTCCATGCAGATACGCAGTTTCTTCCTGAGAAAGGGCAGTCTCCGCTTTCTTTTGTTCCTCACGGCTCAAAGTCCCGTAATAAAAATCAAAATAGGTATTGTCCCTTCCGTTTTCCTCCAGCAGGCGGTAAAGGTACTCCCTGAGAGTTTCCCCGTCCCCCTCCACCATTTCCTGTCTGCCCAGCCGCATGGCCTCCTGCAGGGTATCCGGTACCATACAGCCTTCTTTTATCAATTCTTCCTTTTTCATGCTATCTCCTGCTGATTCCTTACAAAATCCGGGGATGACCGTTTCTAATGAACACAGCGTCCTATATCCCGCCTTCAGTCCTGCCCGAACAAAGCCGCCGCCTTCTCCATCCGGTCTATTATCCTTACGCCAAAAGGACAGCGGGTCTCACAGCCGCCGCACCGGACACAGTCCCCCGCTGCGGCAGACAGCTGCCCGTAATGGGCTTTGACCGTCGCGGGAATTTCGTCCTGCATCACCGCCAGATCATACAGCTTGTTTACCATAGCGATATCAATCCTGGAGGGGCAGGGTGCGCAATGGCCGCAATAGGTGCACTGGCCGCTGTAGGCATGACGGGGAGCATTCGCCAGTACGCTGGCATAATCCTTTTCCTCCTCCGTTGCCGTCTCATAGGCTGCGGCCGCATCCACATGCGCCGGTGTATCGAAACCTGCCATCACACTGGCTACCGCAGGCCGTGTCAGGGCATAATGCAGACACTGCACCGGCGTCAGGGCCGTACCGAAAGGCGATGTTTCCGCCCGGAACAGACGTCCCCCGGCATACCCCTTCATGACGGTGATGCCGACGCCTTCCTGCTCGCAGATACGGTAAAGCTCCTCTCTTTCCGGTGCGATCCCGCCCAGCTGCTCCTCATAGGTTTCTTTGAAATAATCATTCAGGTCCTCTGTGGCGGGAAGCAGATCGAAAGCAGGATTCACACTGAAAAGAATCATTTCTATAATACCGCTTTGCGCCGCCATCCTGGCCACCTCCGGATTGTGGGTACTCATGCCGATATGGCGGATTATCCCCTTTTCCTTCAGCCCCTTCACATAGTCGATGAATTCGCCTTCCATAACACGCTTGAATTCCGCTTTTTCATCCACAAAATGGATCATCCCCAAATCTATGTAGTCCGTACCCATACGGTCGAGAAGATCCTGAAAAGCGATGCGGACCTGCTCCAGATTCCTGGTACGAACATACTGCCCGTTCTGCCAGGTGGATCCCAGGTGCCCCTGTATGATCCAGCGTTCTCTTTTTCCCGCAATCGCCGCCCCGATTTTGGAACGCACTTCAGGTTCCGACATCCAGCAGTCCAGGATATTGATCCCCAGCTCTTCGCACCGGTCTATGACCTCCCTGACCTCTTTTGCATTATGCCGTTCCAGCCATTCCCCTCCCAGTCCGATTTCACTGACGGACAGTCCTGTTTTTCCTAATTCTCTGTATCTCATTGGTATTCCTCCTGAAATTAAAGTCTCCGCAAACTGACCCGGCCTCAGCGTATTGCCTGCAGGGATAAAAATGTATCTGTGCATAAAAGAAAACTTCCTGCTGCTGTCAGTCCATTCATATTTCCGCCATACAGGGGTTCCCCTGCCGCCTGATGAAAATTATTTATTCTGTCATCCCATATTTCCGGAATAACGCGATCTCCTCCTGATCATAAGGGGTATAATCCTCATGATACAAATCATGCTGCCACAGGGTAAGATCCAGCCCGTCTTCCTCCCGCAGATAATCCCAGGGAAGATAAAACTGGGACTTCCCCGCCACCAGTCCCCAATGATAGCTGCCGATCCTGTTTTCATAAAAATAGGGGAGAAGATCTCTGATATTATTGTCCAGGATGCGGTTGAGCCACTCCGTATTCATAAGGGGCCTTCCCTCTTTTGCCAGCGCATTTACCACCTGCTTAACCCGACCGAAATTCTCATATTGGTGGAAGGAAACAATATCCGAAAGCTCCACCGCCCTTTTCTGAATCGGCTCCAGATCCACATCCTCCGCCACACCATACCTCTCCGGGTATGACCAGGGAGCCGCTGTCAGCGGCTGATCCGGATCGACAGCCCGGGCGATTTCAAATACATGCTCCAGATATTCCATGCTTAGGGAATGCCGGTTGCTGTTACCCGGTTCGTTCCATAAATCCCACATGATAATCCTGGGATCTCTGGCATAACGCCCGATAAGCTCTTTTGCATAGGTATACTGCGGCTCCCTCCATGCTTCTTCATCGAACAGAATCCAGCCGGTTTTTCTTTTCTCCCCGGTAAACGGATTTTCCGCTTTTCCCCCGTGATGCCCGATATCATAAGGCTGCCAGCCTGTCCCCATCTTATCCGGGAACACCGGATCCGGCCGTTCAAAAGGAGCACAGTCATTGAACAGCACCGGCATAAGTGTAATCCCGTATCCGTCCAGCAGCGCAAGCAGCTCATCCATCTTCCCGAAAAAACGCTCCCGCTCAAAGAACCATGCATGAAAAGGCATAAACATTCTCACACTGTTAAGCCCCGTCTCCCGCAAAAGTTTCAGTTCTTTTTTTACAGAGGCAAGAACCTCCTCCCTCGTATCATCCTGCCACAGCTCCGTATTATGCAGGGTAATTGCCGGGACATAATTACAGCCCATCAGCCATGGACGGCTGTCATACCATACATTGCTTTTTTCCTTACTCCATCTGTTCCCCATCCCTTTTTCTCCTTTCACGTAACCTGCTCCAAACTATCTCTTTGTGACCACTCCGCCTTTTTCTGCTCCTCTTATTCCCCCTGCTTCTCCGTCCATTCCCAGACCACCGCTTCATAAGGACGCAGCGTAAGCTCCGGTCCCCACACCGAATCCTCATAATTCCCGATAAGCCGCTGCGCCGTCTATCCTGCCGTTTCCTCCGGCAGCCGCCACACAAGCTCCTTTTCCGTAAAGCCGCACACGACAAGCAGGTGTGTGGTGCCGAACGTTCCTTCATACGCAAATAAAATTCAGGCCTCCTTTTTTCCGTTGGCATCCGGATTTCCTGCCGTTGATAATTATGTTTATTATATCATTCCTGTGCATGGAAAGCCAGAGAATCCCTTTTTGCGGCTGCAGATGCCCATTACTTTGTTACTTGTTCACTCCGTGACCAGTAACATTGCTTTACCGGACCCTTTGGCGCATGGCAGGTGCAAGGCCGGGACGGTAAGAAATCCTCCGAAATATTCACAAGGCACCTTGACATTTATTCAAAAAAGGGGTATTCTTATTTCACAAGGTACCTAGCAATTATATTTTATTGAATAAATCCAAGAGAAAGAAGGAATATACTATGAATGATAATCCGAACCAAACATGCCCCTGTTGTCCTAACCACTGTTCTTCCGATGCTTTGCAATGCGGAAAAGGAAGGACTTATTTTTCAGAGAACCGGGAACCTTTCCAGGCCCAGGATGAAGCCGCCGGGAAGCGAAGTATCCCCCGCCATGCACGCCATGAGGAATGCCGGGAACGGCGCGACAGAAGAAGCCGGCGGGAGCAGACCCCGGAACGTTTTTTCCCTTCCGGACAGCCGTTTTCTCCGGAGGAGCAGCTTTTTGAACAATTCCGTGCCTGTACTCATGCCCTCCATCATCCGGGGAACCGCAAATCCGGCCAATTGCGGATCCTCTCCGTTTTATCAGCTAACAGCCCGATTACCCAGCGTCAGCTCATGGATATCCTGGATGTCCGCTCCGGTTCCCTGAGTGAAATCCTGGGGAAAATGGAAACGGAAGGCTATATCACCCGGACACCCAATGAACAGGATAAAAGAGGCGTGGATGTAACCCTCACCCCTGCCGGCCTGGAAGCCGCCGCGCAGATGCAAGTCCACAGGGGAAACTCGGTGCAGGACTTTTTCTCCTGCCTGAGCCAGGAAGAAAAAGAGCAGCTTTCCCTTCTTTTGGAAAAGCTGCTGGAGGACTGGCGCAGCAAAAAAGGAATGGACGGCGGCAGGGACTACGGCAGACACGAACGCGGCAGCAGAGAACACGGCAGCAGAGAGCGCAGAAGCCGGGAACAGGGACGCGCAGAAGAACGCGGACGGGAGCCTTACGGACGGCAACGGGATACCGGAGAACACGGAAACCGGCGCTGAAAAACGCCTGCAGGGATTTCTTTTACTTATCCCATGCAGGCGTTTTATCATCATATACGCCGATCCACCGCATATACCGCTTCTATATTCTCTATCGGGACATCCCCCTCAAAACCCTGGCTTGCCATAAGGATATACCCGCCGTCCTTCCCCAGCAAATCCATGAACCTGCGCACCTCCGCCTTCACCTCTTCCGGCTTTCCATACGGCAGCAGCCCCTGGGTGTCAATCCCTCCATGGAACACAATCTTGTCCTTATACAGCTGCGCCAGCCGTTCCGCCTCCAGCCCCTGCACCTTCTGCACCGGTTCCAGCGCATCCACGCCGCATTCGATAAATTCCGGTATCAGCGGCGCTACGGCCCCGCAGGAATGCTGCTGGTAGAACGCTCCATATTTATGCGCCAGCTCCACCAGCTTTATCGTGTTTTCCCGATAGAATTCCCTCCACATATCCACCGAAAACAACAGCGATATCTGTGTCCCATAGTCATCATGCGGACGCAGGACATCCACTCTGCCCTCTCCGGCCTCAAAAATCCTCCGGTAATATTCCATCTCAAATGCATTCATGCGCTCCAGAATCCGCTTTGCCGTATCCGGCTCGTCCAGCATCAGCATAAAAAACTGATCCATCTCTATCAGAAAGGTAACCATTTGAAAAGGCCCTTCATGTCCCACAATGATCGCCTTATCCGGATTGCTGTCGCATACCCGCTTAATTGCGCTGTAATCGAACCAATCCGGATCGGGAAACCTGACCGCATCCACCTCTTCCACCGTTTCCACCCCATTTAAGGGAAAATAAGTCGTCGTCCCATACGTATCAACAGCGGTGGTATGCAGCGTGGTTTCATAGCCCCACCAGGACTGTTCCACCCGCTCCCCTTTTTCATTCAGACTGGTTTTTAATTCCGGCCCGATATATTCCGGCGAAGCCGTCACTATATCCACCTCATATTTTTCCAGCAGCTGGCTGTAATCGGTGAAGCCATAATGCTTCAGCAGCTTCTCCGTCACGGATCCCACCGCTTCAAACGCTGCCGGTATCCGATCCGGCTTGCGGTGCTCCATCACCGCCCGGACTCTTTCTTTGGATGTCATCGCAGATGTCCTCCTTTTCCCGTAATTCTTTTTTTATTTCATTGTAGCTTTCGCAGCCCTTTGCCGGAATTCCCTTTTTTATCGGATTTGTTGTATAAATTAAAACCAATACCGGTTACTGCCCGGGCGGGGCGGCCGGAAAATACCCGGGGACATAACGGGCCAACAAAAAGTATAGCGGATACAGGAATCGGTCTTGCTGATTTCATCCGGCAATAGTACAATATCTGTAACTGCAGCCGCCGGAACTTAATCGGATACGCTGCCCTTTACGGCATAAAACGAAGGAAAAACATATGCAGGACATCTACAATCCCGACAACTTCGCGCCTTATCTATATAATGCTCCGGAAACCGGCCGCATCAGCCTGCCGTTCATGCTCCATGCCAACCGTATGGGCTGCGGCTGTGAGGAGTCTTTTTTTTGCGTGCACAGAGAAGCGGATTACCCTTATTTTACCGTTCATTTCCTGTTTGACGGCTGTGGTTTCTTCCACATTGGGGGAAAGGATTATTTATTGAAAAAAGGGGATGCCTTCATTATAACAGCGGGGAATGCCCATACCTATTCCAACCATTCTGGGGATCCCCTCGGCCTCATCTGGATCGAGCTTGCCATACCCGGCCAGCAGGAGCTGTCGGGTTATTTTAAAAGGAACCACATCCATACCATTGATGCCGCCCATACCCAAAAACCGTTATCCCAGCTGATATCCATTATGAAAACGCGGAAGGCTGCTCCTGAAATGGATGATTTCACCCTGTCCAAAATGTATTATTCTTTTCTCATGGATCTGATGGAAGCGGCGCGCTTTTCCTCCCCCTGTGATCATCCCCGGCTGATTACCGATGCCCTGCAATACATTGACAGCCATTTTACAGAGGATCTCCAGGTCAGCCAGCTTTCCGGGCAGCTGCATGTGAGCCACACCTGGCTCACGCGGATTTTCCGCAAATACGTGGGAACCACACCCATAAAATACATAAGCCTGAAGCGCATCGAGTATGCCTGCTCTTTATTAAACACGACTTCCCTGACCTGCGAAGAGGTGGGAGAAAGCATCGGCATGTATGATGCCTCCCATTTTAACCGCTTCTTTACCCAGCAAATGGGGATGGCGCCATCCGTGTACCGGAGCAGAAGCAAGAAGGTTGAGTCTTGAAGCGTAAGAAAAAGCACCAATCATTTCTGACTGATGCGTAAAGATACGGAATCATTTCCGCTGCCTTCTATATTGTGCGGGCGTCATCCCATTTTTTTCAACAAACATATGATAAAAACTTCCTCTGCTTTGATATCCTGACAATACTGCGATCTGTTCTACAGAAAGTTCCGTATTTCTGAGAAGCTTTTCCGCTTCTGTCAGCCTGACATTCTTTACATATTCCGAATAAGTGCAGCCGCTGTATTTCTTTATCAGCCGGTTGTAATAATCCTCATTATAATGAAAATGTGCCACCAGCTCCTGTATCGTAACCGTACTGTAATTATTACTGATATACCTCTCCACTTCACAGAACAAAAGATCATTCACTTTTTGTTTTTCCTGACTTGTAAGCATAAACTCATAATCAACGGATAACGTCCGCAGAAGCCTTGCCAACAAGCCCTTTGAAACATCATAAAAGCCCACCTTCTGTTCAATAATTTCACAAAGCAGCTGTTCCATCAGGCTGCTGCCATCCGCCTGTTTTCCCCTTGGTGCAAAATGCAGAAACTGTTTTGTCCTTTTCTGTTCCAAAAGGGCAAGAGAAAGAAATCTTTGTATTTCCGTATTGCCGATACACGCGACAAAGGCTGAATCAAATACATCCGATGGAATTCCAATATATACGGTAAACAGGTTTTCATTACTATATTTATCACTATGATAGCAGTGCCTGTCAACTAACCAGAAATCCCCTTGTTTAAACTCATGATCCTTACCAAAAAATGACTGGGTTGCGCATCCCTGTACCACGTATCCGATTTCAACAAAGTCATGCTGATGGACCGGCCCTTCTGTCTGCCCCTCCGTAAAAGATCTCCATATTACCTTTTCGCCTTCATCATTGCGGACATAAATACGCAGCTGATGGTTTTCCAGCTGCAGCCACATCCCGGCATTAAAAACAGGGTTCCCTGAATAAAGGCACACTTTTGTATTTCCCACATAATACTCACTGGAAGATAAGTGTTCATCTTCTATCCGTAAATCTTCTGCATGCTCCAAAATATACTGTTTCCATTTCAGAAAATGTTCTTCCATGTAAGTAACTCCCCTAAATTTGTAATAGCCAACAGAGTTCCCGGAATTCTATCCCTTAACACTGCCCAAGGTAATCCCGGCAACAAAATATTTTTGAAGAAACGGATATACCAATAGAACAGGGATCACTCCAATTATCATCTGGGCACTTTTCAATCCATCCTCGTTAAACTGGGAGAGCCGTTTCTGTTCCTCCGGGCTAAGATTGGTAAAGTTAAAATTTATAATGATACTGCGAAGATAGGTTTGAAGCGGGTAATTTTCTGTTTTCATATAAATCATACCGTCAAACCAGCTGTTCCAATGCTGTACTAAAGTGAAAAGTGTTACGGTAGCAATAACCGGTAAAGATATCGGTATAAAAATCTTCCAAAGGATTCTCCAATGTCCTGCCCCATCTATCGCCGCCGCCTCTTCCAGTTCATCCGGCAGCTGACGGAAAAAGCTAAGTACCAACAGCATATTAAAAACATTGATGCATCCAGGCAGTATCAAGGACCAGACAGTGTCCGTCATATGCAGATTATTCACCAGCAGATATGTGGGTATCATACCGCCGTTAAACAACATAGTAAGAAAAAATATCCAAACATAAATACTGCGTGCTTTAAATTTACGATTATCTTTCGACAAGGGATAGGCCGCCGTAATTATCATAAACAAATTAAGAGGAAGGCCTAAAACAACCCTCACTATGGTTATTCCGAAAGACTTCCAAAAGGGAGCCCGTTTAAGTACATATAAGTAACTGTTCCAGGTAAAATCAACCGGTAAAAGTCCTACTTTACCAGCTCTTATGGCTTCATTTGAACTAAAACTTTGACAAATAATATACCAAAAAGGAAGAAAACATACAAGCGCCATGATCACCAGAATACCAATAATTAATATCTGATACATTTTATGGCTCCCGGACTGAACAAGATGAACGGACTGTTCCTTACCATTTTCTTTTTCCAAAATAAATTTCTCCCTTCCTAGAAAATTTTATAATCGAATTTTTTATCCGCAATATAATAGGATAATGATATTAACAGCAGGGACACCCCCGACTTTAAAAGGCCGACCGCTGTCGATGGAGACAGCTGCCCCTGTTGAATGCCCAGGCGGAAAACCATGGTGTCAATAATATCTCCGGATTCATATACTCCGGGAGAATACAGGTTAAATACCTGATCAAATCCTGCATTTAAAAGGTTTCCCATATTCAATATTACCATCAGTATAATAATCACACTCATTCCCGGCAGTGTCACATGAACCGTCTGCTTCCATCTTCCGGCACCATCAATCGCTGCCGCTTCATAAAGTGACATATCAATTCCGGTTATTGCAGCAAGATATACCACACTGTTATAACCAAAATTTTTCCAGATATCTGAAACTATCAACGTTCCCCGGAAGTACCGGTTATCCCCCAGGAAATAAACAGGTTCTCCTCCAAGGGCCGTAATTAACTGATTTATAACTCCTTTGGCAGGAGAAAGCATATCTGCAAGGATACCCGCCATAATAATCCAGGAAATAAAGTAAGGAAAATAGATTATCGTCTGTACCGATTTCTTTAAGAATCGATGCCTGCATTCATTCAGCAGTAATGCTGTTGCAATCGCAAGTATTGTTCCAATTATAATTTTAGCTACTGACAAAATCAGGGTATTTCCAACAACCTGCCAGATTGACGGCAATGAAAAAATATAGCGGAAGTTATCCAGGCCAACCCAGGGGCTTTCCCCAAAAAGTCCAAATCCAGGATTGAATTTTTGGAAGGCTATAATAATCCCTGCCATTGGAACATAGGAAAATATGACTAATGCAGTGACTGACGGCAGCATCATCAAGTGCAGCGACCAGTTCCCTTTTTTCTTTTTTTGCAGCTTCATACTCGCTCCTCACTGATAGAATCGCGGGCAAAACCACACCCGCGATTCCCGGCAACCTATTTACCAGCTACGATTGCATTTACTTCTTCTGTTACTTTATCTCCTCCGGCAGCCATCCATTCTTTAACCATTTTCTCAAAGCCTTCATCAACATCCACTTCACCGGCAATCATTTTTATATAAGATGTGTCTATAATTTCCTGCATACTGCTCCAGCGTTCTGATTGTGTCGGAGTGGGGGCACCCTGATAGCTGTTCCAGATGAAAATGTCCGGATATGTGGCATCTACTAATTCAAAGCAGGAGCCTTCCGGCCCAAACATCAGTTTATAACTCAGATCCCCCTCCTGAATGTATTTCCAATAGCTTCCCCCTACGCCTGTAAGAGAGTCAAGTGTCCCTTCGTCCATAGCCTTTTTCATTTCACGGAAAGGCACAATATCCACATCCGCATCTAACATATGGATTGGACCTGACTGCCAGAGGTTTCCATTCTCTTTACAGGCAAAATAATTTTCGAAATCATTATTTTCTCCAAATAATTTCTCTGTATAGGCATTAAACATCGCAATCAAAGCTTCCGGATGTTCATAATCAGCACGGACACAATAAATTCCATTCATATCCACCGACGCATATACAGGTGCGGGATTTCCATCTGTACCTGGTGCAAGTATCGGAATCCATTCCGCATCCGGGATTTCGCTCTTGACGCCATTTATTTGTCCGGCATACCAATGACAGCCGTAGAACATCCCCAGAGAATTATTGGCAATCATAGGTCCTATTTCGGTGAATGACTGTGTGGAAAATTCCGGATTCAATAATCCCTGTACATACATTTCCTGCAGCCATTTCAAGCCGCCTTTCATCTCCGGCTGCACCATAGAATACCCTATTGTGCCGTCATCCAGTTTACTCCAGAATTTTTTACCGGCTGCCTGTCCGCCATATGCCCAAAAGATGCCCATAGAACCAAATACGGTATAATTTTCATCTATACTCAGCCCCAATGTATCATCTTTTCCATTTCCATCCGGATCCTGTTCCACAAACGCACGGGCCACTTCCATAACCTCATCCATAGTCTTCGGAATCTCAAGCCCCAATTTATCCAGCCAGTCCTTCCGAATCCATAGATAACTGTATCCGTTTGTTGACGGCATTTTCCCGGGAATACAGTATAACTTCCCATCAAACTTAAAGTTATCAATAAAACCAGTGCCCTCTCCTTCAACGATACTTTTTAACGTCGGATTTGCTTCCCTTTCGTAAACATCAGTCAGGTCTGCGATAACTCCCGCATCTACCATCTGTTTATACAGCGCTAGATCATTTACATGAAATATATCCGGTAAATCTCCTGATGTCATAGCTAAAACCAGTTTTTGCTGATAATCCTCCGCATTAGGTGAAGTTAGTTTATAACTGCATTCTACCCCGACTTCATCGCGGAACATTTGGATCCACCGATTGTTATCATATGGTTCACCTGCATTGGCCATCGCAGTGAATGCATCGCTGTTAATATCATGTCCCATACCAAAGGTAGCGGAAATGGCCGGGTCGTATGTCCTCCATTCCCCTGCACCATAGCCTGTCGCCGCATCTTCCGTCATTTCTTCCGCTTCGGAAGCAGCCCCATTTATTCCTGCTTCTGATCCCTCCGGGACAACAGTATCACCGCTGCAAGCGCAAAGTGCCAAAGCAATCGTTAAGCCAGTCAGTAAAACAGATAAAACTTTCTTACGCAACATTTTAGTTCCTCCCCTTTTTGTATTCGTTAGGCATTGACATGTTCTATAAGAGTATTCTATTTAAATTAAGCGCAGACAGCAATTTCACATGACGACTTCTGTTTATACAAAATGTATCTTTTTCCGATGTGTTACACAAATGTAGTATTTTCAACATACTTTAAGGCAGGCAGAGCGGCCGGATAAAAAAATGGCCCTTACGTACATCTTCTGCGTAAAGGCCATTTTTTCATTCCCGGAAGTACATTCCTGAAACCAAATTCCAACTTATCTTAATTATTATCCATAAATTAATTCCAGTTTGGAAAAGAAATCTTCTAAAACATAGCGGGAATCGATCGTATCATACACCCTGATAAGACGTCCTTTATCATTATCTGTATATGATGTATCCTGATTAACCCGTTTTGACTGTATAACTTTATAATCCCCGCATCCCGGATCAATGGTAACTGCAACAGCCGGTGAATCACCCAATGACCAGCTTTCCCCTGATGTCCAGGATGCGTATTCAGACTGATTATACGTCACCATCTGCTCAAAAAGGTATTTTCCCACTTTCCCGCAGCCTGCAACCTTTTTCTGCAGTTCTGCCAGCCCCACCCGTATCGAAGCATAAGCGGATACCGGAATCTGCCAAAAGGGTACCTGCGATTCCAACACCTTATTTACCGCTTCCACATCATTTCCAAAATTAAACTCACGGAAATCCCTCGTACTGTCATCATAGGAACGGCCCCCAATCGACACCACGGTTATCTGTTTTTCTATATCCGGCGCTTCTTCCAGCGCACGGGCAATATTACTCAAAGCTCCCAGACATAAGATATACAGCGGTTGAGAATTTTCAGAACGGGCTTCTTCAATCATAAATTTAACGCCCTCCGACATTTTTTCTGCACGATTCAACGGCCACTCCTCACCCGAAAGTACATTTACTTCCAAGCCCATTGCTGCGGTCAGCCGTTTAATCGCCTCATAACTCTTCTGCATGGAACCGGCCGCTGCAAAATGCTCCGCAATAACAGCACGCACAATCAGCTTCGGGCTCAACAGCGCATGCACTATGGCAAAAGGATCATCTGCTTCACAAGCCGTATCTGAGTCAATAATAACCCGGATTTTTTTATTTTCGGGTACCCCATAAGTAAATTTCATTATTTTCCTCCTACTATTCCAAATATCGCATATTGTTGCTTCCCTGTTTATTTTAATTAAAAATATGGCCTGTAACAACGCTCACAAACGACAGGAAAAACAAGGTAATGTATTCCAATACGATCATTTCGTTCCTATACATCTGCTTTCCGCA
Source organism: Eisenbergiella sp. OF01-20 (assembly GCF_003478085.1). Lineage (NCBI taxonomy): Bacteria > Bacillati > Bacillota > Clostridia > Lachnospirales > Lachnospiraceae > Eisenbergiella > Eisenbergiella sp. OF01-20. Next base: position 32,673 of record NZ_QUES01000009.1, read on the forward strand.
GGTTTGATCTGCTTCTAGTCATTGGTGAAAACATGCCCTTTTCCTATAGATACCTCTTTGTCCTGGCACAGAAAAAAACCGGATACATTTCTGTATCCGGTGCCTTATCTGTTTTCTGTTTCTTCAGTCCCCCGTGTGCAATTCCAACGCCAGACAATTCACATACCCGGTAGGTAGGTTTTCCGGCAGCTTTACCGTCAGGATACCGCAATACTGGGAAAATTCCACGCTTCCCGCGCCCAGCAGGCGTACCGACTCCACTCTTTCCTCCGGCCGAAGGGATTTGATAACTGCCGCCCGGTTTTCCGGCGCTTTCAGCATAAAGGCGTACACCGTATTGTCTTTTCTGGTAAACCGGAAATCAGAGCTGTTCCATTCTGTCTTGTGCTCCCGGAAGCCTTCGATAAGCACGCGGGTATCCCCTTCCCCGAATACACGGAAAGGTCTGGTTCCATATACTCCTTCCTGACAGACCGCAAACCACTTTGCCAGCTCTTCCAGAATAAACCGGGTTTCCGCATCAATTGTCCCGTCCGGCCGCTGCAGGACATTCAGCAGCATACAGCCGTTCTTGGAAATAATATCCACCAGCATTTCGATGATCTGTCCCGGCTGTTTGAATGTCTGCTTCGCATCATAAAACCAGTTGCCGATGCAGGTATCCGTCTGCCACGGGCTGGGATTCACTCCGGGCAGCTGGCTTTTCTCAATATCCAGCACGCCAACCCGGTAAACCTCCTGCGCCCTGTTCTTCTGGGTATATACCGCCTGATTCCGTCCGTTTCGCTCTATGGAATCGTTATACAGATAGGAAACCGCATCCAGCCCCGGCTGGTATCCTTCCTCTTCAAAGGGCAGCCCGCTGTCGGAATACAGCAGGGCCGGATGGAATTTATCCACAAGCTCCTTCATGGTATCCTGCCAGTATTTCTGGAATTTCTTATTTCCCGTAAGCCACTGGGCTAACGCACCATGCTCCGGCATCGTGTGCTCGCTGTTTTCATAATAAAAATCCCGGCTGGCAGGATCCGCACCATCATACGGCACCCCTTTATACGGGCCATAGCTGTCCGCCCCCTTATTCACATACCACCAGGAAAATGAAGCGCCCAGATGCTCCGTCAGTCCGAAAGGCATCCCGAACTGATCCGCCGCCTCTTTCCATAATGCACAGATATCCTTTTCGGGTCCGATTTTAACCGAATTATTCGCATTTACCAGGGAATCATAGTTAAAAAAATTATCATGATGCATGGCCTGCGCCACAAAATACCTGGCCCCCGCCCTGTGATACAGCTCCATCAGCTCCCGGGGATCAAACTTTTCCGCTTTCCAAAGCCGGCAGATATCCTTGTATCCGAATTCCGACGGATGCCCGTAATGCCGGATATGGTAATTGTACTGGGGACTCCCTTGTATGTACATGTTTCTTGCGTACCAGTCTCCGCACATCGGTACGCTCTGCGGCCCCCAATGGCTCCATATACCGAACTTGGCATCCCGGAACCATTCCGGACACTCGTATTCCCGCAGTGATTCAAACGTTGGCTGAAATTTTCCTGTCATCCTGTTACCCCTCCATTATCATAATTACAGAACCCCTTTTGTAACTGTATTGCCCGGACTTTACATGTACCGGCCATCCCTTCTCTCCCTGCTTTTGCGGCAGGAGGAAGGCCGTCCGACACATATGAAGTTTGAGTTTATTATATAAATTTGACAGGAAAAGTATTATACAGAATCATGACAAGTTTATCCGCTTTATGTCGTGGTATCGAATATTATAAAAGCCCTACCGCTCTGCAGCTTGTGTTTTTCTCAGCCTCCCGTTAAAAACACCTGCTGGGAAAAATAAATAAGACTGCCTGCCAGTTTTCCTAACCCTATAGACAGGACTGCAATTCCCAGGCCATGCCGGAACTGGATCCTCCTTGCAAAAACAGGAATGGTATTCAGCATCTCTGCAATCGCCAGGGCCAGGCATCCAACAAAAATGCCGGCAAAAAAACCAAAGAATATCAAGATAACCACGGTAATCCATTTCCACATACTGTCTGTAATAGCTCCGAAAATCTGTATTTTCCTCACCCATTCACCCACATGGCAGGAATACTCAAAAACGCTGATAAAGTTTCCAAATAACGTGCCGGCAACCACCATTTCCTCATAGAGGAATACTTTCTTGCTCGTATGCGTCTTTCCCGCGAAACGGGGAACCAGGCCCACGGCGATGAGTACGGTAAATACACCGGCAGAAACAAGGAATCCAAAGCTTACACCGATAACCGCCATAAATATGCTTTTAAGAAACATCAATGGTCTTCCCCTCCCTGTCAGCCGTTTCCACTAAGGCGTTATTTACATCATCCTCATAAATCCGCATTTCCACTTCGATGGGCGTGGGATCCTTTGTGATCCTCCGGCCGCCGATATGGTTAAAGAATACAATAATACCCACGGCCAGCCCGATGGAATAGGCCACTTCCAATATGGTAAAGCCGTCCGACGCCTGTCCGGCAATCATTTCATACACCTTCATAAATACCTTATTAATGCCTATGTCATTATGGAAGGCCATAATAGTGAAGGCCGTACCAAAAAAACAAATAAGGGAAACAAATGCAATTTTAAGCCATTGCATGAATCCCTTTTCATTTTTTACCTTAACCTTTTCCATTATTACTTCTGTTTCACCGATGTTATCTATTGTTAAATCCGGGTACATCGTCTGCAGCGATTCAATAATTTTCATAACACTTACTACCTGGCGCTGCGGTTTTGTATCTTTAAATTTATATATTTTCATCGCTTTAGCATGTGCCAGTATATCTTTATTCGTACATACCACTTTACCCAGATCCGAAAGCTGCACGTCATCCTTTTCTACTTCCACATTCCGATCCAGCTTCAGATATAATGTTTCCTGTGATGCCATCCCAACCACCTTTCCGACCGGTACACCCTCTGAAAATACGGTCATTTCATTCTTTCGTTAGTAATATGGAGATTTTCCGTTTTTATACGGTCTTGCAAAAAAAGGAAAAGAGAAACCGCTCTTATCTTCCTGAACGGTTTCTCTTTTGGACATGAAAAAACAGCAGTTGATCAAACTGCTGTTTTTCCAATCATCATCATATCATCTATCAAAATTAAGGGATTTTCTTAGTTAGAGAACATATAAGCGGTGGAAAGTTTGATTCCGGAATCGGTATTGGTTACATATGTATAAATACCAATTTTTGTGTAGTTGCCGCTTACCATGTTGCTATAGTGTGAAGGGCTTGCCTTCAGGCTTGCGAAAACGCTGTCTGCTGCGCCGTTCTGTTCGGAATCGGAAAATCCGAAGCTTCCGTATGTAATGTAGGAAAGGTTCTCGCCGCGCCATTTGTTGGAGCTAATCATATCAGCACCGCTTGTTCCATTGGGACGGGTGTGACTCCAAACTGTGGTAATTTCTTCGCTTCTTACTGCTGCATAACTGGTTAATTCACTGTCAAGTGTCAGTGCGGGAAGTCCCTGCTCTGCTCTTAAGTTATTGATATCTGCCAGAAGTCTTGCATTCATGGCAGAGGTCTGGTCTGTTGCTGCTTTTGCATCCATTTTTGCTGCGGGTGCCATTGCTGTTACGATGATTGTTAATACCGCTAATACGGTGATGATTGCTTTCTTCATTTTCCTTCATCCTTTCAAATCGTGTCGATTGAAAAATGATGGAAAACTACTAAGGCTTTTCGATTATTTAAAAGTAGTGAGAGCCTTTCGGCTATCAATACAGTACCATATGGTACCGGCAGCTGGCTGCCATCCTTTTTAAAGGGAAGGCCCTGTAGCTTTGCGTCCTTACTTTTCAATAAGTTTGCCAAATGTAGTTTTCACGCCTTTTTCAGTTCAAAGGCCTGATAAGTAAAAAAAATAGTCTTGTGTCATACGGCGACCAAGGCTACTGTGCAAATACATACGTTTTTACTATGTATCAGGCAACTGGCTACCATCCTCTTTATGAGGGAAGGCCCTATAGCTTTGCGTCCTTGCCTTTCAGCAAGTTTGCCAAGTGTTAAATTAAAATAAATTAATAATATGATGATTGTTTGATGTATGATGATTTCTTTCGTTAGCTTTATACTACACCATACGCGTTTAAAAAGCAAGTGTTTTTTTTTAATATTTTATTTTTTGTAACTATTTTTATATAACAGTTCAAACGGCCCTGCCGGAGCGTTTGGCAAGGCAGCGCAGCGGCCCCTGCCGGAAGGTTGGAGGCGGCCCATTGTCCGTCTATCCAGCCAAAACAGAGGGCTTTTTCAAGCGCTTCGCCTGCCTTTCTTGGTTTCGGTCCGCCCGCTTTTCCGAATAGAAGCCAAATATCGGCACTTGACAGGGAATGGTTTGAAAGCCCCGGCGGGACCGCCGGGGCCTCAAGCACTGCTGTTATCTGCGTTTTCTTCTGAATGCGGCACAGGAAATGAGTACAGCCATCGCTGTGGAAATCAGGAGTGTCCAGATGATGACAGGGGCCTTATCTCCTGTTCCCGGTCCCTTCATTTCCCCCAGGACTCCTACTGTGGGCGCTGCCGGCATGGCGCCGTCAGGCATCTTGCTTTCTCCCAGGACAGCAACCTTGGGGGTCACTCCCGTTGCAGGGGGTACCGTCGTTGTAGTCGTGACAGTGATGGTGCCGGGTTCATCGGGAGTCCCCGGATCCTCCGGTGCGGGAGGCGGTGTGGGCGGTGTGGGCGGTGTATAAGGATCATTATACAGCTGTCTGGTCTTGGATCCATCCTCGGTATAAGTCCTGTAATCCGCTCCCTCCCCTATTCTGCCCAATGCCAGCTGGTTGCGGGCTTGGAAGCTGTTTCCTTCCAGCATGAAATAGTGAGGTGTATTATCCAGGAGGTAGCCTGCCGGAGCTTTAGTCTCCACATAACAGTACAGCACATCGAATTCCAGTTCTTCCATGGTGCCTTCCCCAAAGGTAATCCGGCCGTCCTCATCTGTGGCCAGGGTGCCTGCCTCCCCAGGTGTCGTATCTATAGCATCCATATTAAATTTATAAAGTGTGAATTCCGCACCCGATAACGTCCTTCGGGCATCGCTTCTGTCATATTTTATCAGGTTAAAGGTTCCGGCCCGGCCGCTTGCGGTAGCGCCTGCCTTAATCCGGAAGCTTCCTGATACACTCGTGGCTGCCAGCTCCTGCTCTCCTTTCAGGATCGCGCTGTTGGTCACAGACACATCCCCGGTTCTTACCGTTACGGCTTTATATGTGATTCTCACATGCTTTCCGTCAGGTATATTGCCGATTAGCAGCCTGCTGCCGGAATAGCTCAGACTGCAGGAAGCGGTAATATCCGTCTGTACCTGGGACACGTTGTCGATGGTGGTAACGGATATGGTATTAACCAGGATTTCCGCGTTGCTGTCTATCTCATCCTCCAGCGTCAGGTAGCCCCGGGATGTCAGCTGCTGGGCATTGGTATTCACATCAATGGTATAAAGGATGTGGGTTCCTGTGGTCTGGCCTCCCTTTTTAAGAAGATCAGCCTCCGCTATCGTAACAAACGCTTCCGCCCGGGAGGTATTTCCCTTATTCGTTACAAGCACCTCGTTGGTAAAGGTGGTGCCATAGTTTGTTTTATCCAGACTGGCGGGATCCACTTCGGTTTTAAAGGTAATCTTATATGCCTTGTCATAGGTGGCATCCGGTATGGTAAACTGCAGCTGTCCGGGCAGCCCTTCCGGCGCGGGAGTAATTGCCGCAGGGCCGGATTTTGATACCGTCCAGTCCGTTCTCGTGGAGGTGGTCAGCTGGGCGGAACCGTCAATATAAGCCAGGCCGCCGGGAAGGGCATCCGTTACTGTAATCTCTCCGGTGTATACTTTTTCCGGCGTAAGATTCGCTGCGTCGTTGGTATTGACCAGGATGGTCCACAGGATTTCATAGTTACCGTTGGCATTCTTGGTTTTCAAAACTTCGCCGCTCTTGTTCAGCGCTTCCCTTTTATACATGGTAACCCTGGCCTGCGCTTCGTAATTCCACTTGCCGTTGTAACTGAAGGACGCCTTTACCTTATTGACATATTCCCGGCTTCCGCCTGCCGGGATCCTGCTGCTGTCAGCCACGGAGCTGAAGGTCAGCAAGATTTGTTTTCCCGCGCACTTTCGCCAGCCCGCTTCCGTAAAGGTCAGGGTCATCGTTTTCCTGCCGCCGTCTATTCCTTTCTGAAAGTCCTCTCCGGCATTCAAAGATGTGCCGTCCGAAAGGCTTACCGCAAAATTCATCTCGGATTCGTCCGCGGTATAGAAATTCATACCGTCCGGTAAGGTATCCGTAAGGACAAGATCTTTGTGCACATCCGCATTTTTAAACTGGGTAAGATCCAGCTTTACCTGCCACTGCGCTTTGTAAGCCTCGTTGCTGCCGGAGGTGTCATTGCTCAAAGCCCTGCCTGTTTTAGTCAGAATCGCTGTTCCATATTTTTTGCCCACAAGGGCGTCTTCATAGTCATTTTCACCGGTTTCAATAATCTTTGCCCAGTTCCGCAGCTTTACGAATCCCCAGTCAACACCGTCCATTCCCGTGGCTTTTGTCTGTGTGGCGTAACTGATTTTATATACATGGGTATAGTCTCCATAGGGGAATTTAATACGGAATAATCCGTTATTTTCCAGTCCCCAGCCGGAGCCTTCGGTTTTTGATTCTATCGTTAGCTGGCTGGTGATATCCTTGTTATCGGTGATATCCGTTACAGTGATATTGCCATAAATGCAGGTATTGTCGTCAGGAGCGGAATCATTATAAACTTCATACCAGTCATAAATCGTTTTTTCGGACAGATTAACCGGTATCATATCCTTATTGATCACAATCTCCCAACGATAAATCCCCTGTTCCTTTTCTGCCGCCGTTGCCGCGGCGGAATTCTTCCACAGGGGCTTGCCTGTCACCGTCACCTTGCAGCTGACAGGCCCGCCTTCCTTGCCGTCCCATTTCCATCTGACGGTATTTGTATTCCGGCCGCCCGAAGCATTGGCGGCAGCATCAATGAGCTTCGCCATATAGGAGATTTCATATTTTCCTTTTTTCACATCTCCCAGGTCGATGACGGCTTCGTTCTTTTCCGCGTTTACCGTCACCTTATCCGTAATATCGGTCTGCATGCCGTCTGCGGTATCCTTCAGGCAGAAAGAGCCTTCGTAACCGTCAAAGCTGAGATTGCTGCCCAGGGTATCGGTAAGGCTGACTTTCCGGGAGTCCGAATCCAGCTCAAAGGTAATCTTGTAAGTAATGCTTCCGTCGTTGTTCAGCTTCGCATCCTTTTTACAGGTCATATTGCTCTTGAAATATACAACGATTCCCGCACCGCCGGGGAAGAGGATTTCCTGTTTATCCAGGCTGGTTTCCTCATCCATGATCAGGGTTGCCTGCAGGTCAAAGGAGCCGTTGATTTCGCTCTTTTTGAGGATATTATCATTCAGCCGGAAGGTCAGAAGCCCGTTGGCATCAATGGAATAGGTGCCGTACTCCACGGTTCCGCCGGCTCCCCATATAGTATCGGACATCGGAACTGCTTTCAAAATAACAGGCAGCTGGTATTGTATGGTGGTATTCGCATTGGGTTTTCTGTCGTTGTCAATAGCCCAGTCTATATGGATAGCAAGCACATCGGTCTTGTTGATCTTCACTTCCTGGTTATTTCCCACGGCAACGCCGTTCACGGAAATGGTTACTCCCAGCGTTCCTTTGGTGATCTGGATCAGATCCACGGTTTTTTCTTCTCTGTCGGCGCCTTCCCGTTCCCAGGCGGAACCGCATCTGGCACACTGGAAAATGTCCGTCTTTCCGTCGATATCCGTCTTGACATATTTCCAGGGATTGTCTTTCTCCAGCGCACTTCCGTCATTTTTCCACACCGTCCACCGGCTGTCTTTATGAATGCAGTCGCCGGACGCTGCTGTGTACAAGTCATCCCCGCACACCAGGCAGCTCCCCGCCGTATCATACTCATGCTTTCCGCTGGGAGGAAGTTCTTTTTCCATATTCGTCCCGCAGACGGAACACAGATAGGTCTGCTGACCGGCATTTTTACAATCTGCCTCCTTATCCCCTTTTCCCTGAATGGGCACAAGGGCTTTTTCCTCATGGGGACAGATGTAGCCGCAGATATCACATTGGATACTATCGTCTTTGCCTTCCTCCGTGACAGTCCTGAATTCATGCGCACAGGTATGGCCGCAGACAAGGCATGTTCCATCCGTCTGGTATAAGGTATTTCCATCGCCATCCTCATGGGTACAGCTTTCATCACAAAGCTTGCATTTTCCGGTTTCCCTGTTCCAGTCATGGGCATCGGGATCGGCTGCCGTCTCTTCCGTCACTTCTGTGCCGCACACCGCACACTGATAACGCTCCAGCCCTTTGGCGGAGCAGGTGGCTTCCTTCACGGAAAGGATAACGGCGCCCTCACCGGAGGGCCTTTTATGGGTTTCGCATTCCCTGAAGCCGCATATCCGGCATTCGCCGGTCTCCTCATCGAACGAATGCACGCACAGGTATCCGCAGACAGAACATTTACCCGTAGCGGGATCAAACGCTGTGTTCCCGTTTTCGGTATGGGGACAGGCCGTTTTGCAGCTGATGCATTTCCCGGTTTTGCTGTCCCATATATGCCCGGTCCGGGGAAGCTGTTCCGTTACCGGTATGCCGCAGGCAGAACAGGTGTAGCGTATTTCCCCTTTCTCCGTGCAGCTGGCCTTTTTCACTGTCTCATAAGTGGCAGGGCGGGTATGCTTCCCTTCCCCGCACGGTTCCTTCCCCTGGCAGACCTCATTTATGTTAGCGCCGTCCGCACTGCAGGCGGGGCATTTCACATTGCTGTCGCCATCCGTACATTTTGCCACGCAGATACAGGCTGCTCCCGGTTTTTTGTCCGGTTCTGTTTGGTTTCCCTTACAGGTATCAGGTGCGGCACCGTCCGCTTTACAGACAGGGCACTCCCCATTCATGCTTCCCGGTGTACATTTGACCGTACAGCTGCATGTATCCGTACCCTCTTGGGATGCCGGAGACTCCTTACCCTTGCATTGGTCCAAATCCGCATCCCCGGTCTTGCAGAAAAGACAGGTTTCCGTTTTCTTCCTATCGGTACATTTCACTGCGCAGGTACATTCCGCATTCGGACTCCCCGGTTCCGGACTGTTATTATTTTCTTCCCCGGCAACCGTATTGCCGGGCGCTGTCCCAGCCGCCGTATTCTTTAACGAATGGCATTTCCCGCATTCCTACAGGCCGCTTTCTTTCTCCTTCCAGTCATGGGCGCAGGCATCGTCCCCCTCCGGATTCTCCTTCGCGCTGCAGTTGACACACAGGAATTCTCCGGCCCCGTTGTCTTTATAATAATGGGAAATTCCTTCCTCAGAAGCTTCACAGGTATCCGAAGTGCAAAAATAGTCCACACTCCCGTCTTTTGTCTCCGATGCCGCGGTCACAACGGTTCCGGAATCACTGAAGGTATGCTTGTGGTTCCCTGCGGGAACCGGACGGGTAACTTTTTCCCCGCAGTCCGTACAAGTACCGTACTCGCTTCCGGCGTCCTCCTGCGTGGGGGCTTTTTCCAGTGTCCAGGTATCCACTTTATGACCGGCGGAGGGAATTTCCTCATCCTTTACGGCCCCACAGTTCTCATCGCTGCACAGATAATGCTGTTTCCCATTCTCCGTACATGTGGGCTCCACTTTTTCCCCGGCGGACCAGTTGTGCACGGCTCCCTCATTTCCGGTTCCGTTTTCTGTGTTCTGATCCGGATTGCCGGTTTCACCGAAAGATGTCCCGCCATCTGCATTTCCGGTCCCTGTACTGCCCGTACCAGGCTCAGCGGCGCCGGCTGATTCCAGCCGGGGGATTTCCCGGGTTTCTTCCGCGCCGCATTGGCCGCAGACACGTTTTTCCCGTCCGGGCCCATCCGCAGCGGCCGGTGTTTCCTCCGTCCATTCCCCATAACTGTGCTCTCCCGTGGCAGCAAGGGTACGGCTTTCCGTGGCATCACACCCGGTACATTTCACGGTTGCCGAACCCTCCCGGCCGCAGGAGGCCGGTTCCGCCACCGTTTCCTCCCCCCAGCTGTGGGTATGTTCGCTTTCCTGTATTTCCTGTGCGCTTTCCCCTGCCCCACTGTCTCCTTCATTGGCAGCTGCAAGGAAAAAACTGTTCACAAGTAATCCCGCCGCAATAAATAAGGCAACGATTTTCCCTATTTTTTTCTTCATACTAACTCCAGTCCGCGTACCGATTGTACGCCTGCGGCATAAGCCGTCCTTACTCCCATTCCCGTATCTCATCCACAACGCCGTGCACCACGAACCTTCCTGTCCCCCCGGCTTTCCCGTGGCAGGTGGAAAGGGTCACCATATCCGGCCGGCCTTCTGTAAATTCTTCCTGATACCCGTTATACTGGGATTTTTGAAGCGTCATTTTCAGATAGCCGTCATATTCTTCATCCGTATAAACCGACTGGTATGTATCACTTCCGCTCACTGTTGTGTAGTAGGAAACAATCCGGTAGCGGACTGCCCGTTCCTCGGTATACAGGTAGAAATAGGGACTTTCTTCCGCCAGTTCCTCATTTTGCAGGAATTCCTTAAGAGAGCCGAACATGGAATGATTCTTCATATTATGGCCGTATATCACGGTATTCCGGTCCGTCAGATCCGGGGAATTGCCCGCATCCAGGAAAATACAGCCCGCACTGTTTGTTTCCCCTTCAAAGGTACGGTACAGATAAATCTCATTATCCGCCCCCTGGACTACCGGGTAGTTCACCTCCAGGGCCGGGATATAGAGCCAATACCTGAAATCCCCATTCCTCGCTTTCAGGGCCTCAAAATCAATTTCGGGCACCAAAAAATCATCCTCTTCCTCCGGCCGGGCAGGAATCTGAGGATGTTCCTCCTTTACATACTCCTGAAGATTCTTATATTCCTGCACGCCTCTGTTGTATTCCATAAAAATACTTCCCAGATTAATGCAGGCAACTATAAGAACCATTACTGCACAAACAGGAATAATGATCCTTATCCATTTTTTCATGATAATCCCTCTATTATGATGTATGATATATGATGTATATAAAATAACAAATGATATAGTTACATTTATTTCATTATATACCTTTTCATCCGCGCAGTGCAACGGATTTCCGGCCTTTTGGGCCGGAAAATACCAAATTTTCCCCTTCCTACAATTTAAAAGGTATTCCGCACCGGATTCCGGACAAAATGCCGAAATTAACGTGTTATTCTGGTAAAGTAAATTGGGGTACAGATAAAAAAACATACCGCGTCACGGGCGGGAACCTTTGCCCGGGCGCACCCGCTTTTTTATCCGTACCCGGTATCATCTATCTGTTACACATATTAACACACCAGCTGTTCTCTCATGCGCAGCAGAATCTTCTTTTCCAGCCTGCTTACCTGCACCTGGCTGATACCCATTACCCCCGCCACCTCCGTCTGGGTCTTGTCCTGGAAGTACCGCATTTCGATCAGTTCTCTTTCCGAATCGGTAAGGCTGTCCAGAAGCTGATCCAAAAGCATGTGATCCAGCAGTTTTTCCTTTTCTTCATCCATGCAGCCCGACTGGCCGCTGCCAGCCGCCACCTTGTCCAGAAGCTGTACCTCGTTTCCGTCGGACTGGTAAATGGTTTTATAGATGGACTCCACTTCCACGTTGGCTTCCATAGCCATGACAATATCTTCTTTGGCAATGCCTGTTTCCCTGGCGATTTCTTCCAGCGTGGCATCCCTCCCGAAACGATGGGCCAGCTTTTCGGAGGCCTGCTTTATCTTCCATCCGTTTTCCTTAAGGGTCCGGCTCACCTTCACCAGCCCGTCATCCCTCAGGAACCGTTTGATTTCCCCGCTTATCATAGGAACCGCATAAGTGGAGAATCGGACATCAAAGGACAAGTCGAACTTGTCAATGGCTTTCATCAGGCCGATTGTCCCTATCTGAAATAAATCCTCCATATCGTATCCTCTGCCTGAGAATCGTTTCACGATATGATGAACCAGTCCCAGGTTTTTCTCTATCAGTACTTCCCTTGCCCCGTTATCTCCGGCCTGCGCCTGTGCAATCAGTACTGATATTTCCTCCATGCACTACTCCTCATCTTCCGTCCAGGAAAGGGTTCCCAGCTTTTTTTCCATTTTGACAAGAGTTCCTTTTCCCGGCACGGATTCCACATCCAAATCATCCATAAAGGCTTCCATAAAAGCAAATCCCATACCTGACCGGTCCATGTCCGGCCTGGTGGTATACAAGGGTTCCATGGCTTTTTCCACATCTTCAATGCCCCTTCCCTTATCTTCCACTTCGATATGTAACACATCTTCTTTCAGGCAGCAGCGGATGATCACCTTTCCCGGCTCCTGGGCCGCCCAGCCTGCATATCCGTGTATGATGGCGTTGGTAACCGCCTCGGAAACGGCGGTTTTCACATCAGCGACCTCCTGAAGCGTAGGATCCAGCGGTGTGACGAAAGCTGCCACAGCCACTCTGGCAAAGCCCTCATTCTCTGAAACCGCATCAAATTCCAATTTCATTTCGTTGCTCATTTTTCCTCCATTCTGCCTGTACGGCAAATGCAAAATGTAATTTTTGTCCTGCTCATTCCATGATTTCCACGATTTTTTCCACACCGGAAAGCTGAAGCATCCTCCGGATCTGCTTGTCCGGATGAAGCACATATACTTTTCCTCCAAAACAGGAAATCAGCTTGTATCTGCCGATCAGGATACCTATGCCTGAGCTGTCCATAAAATGGGTGTCTTCAAAATCAAATACCACATTTGCCACCTGGGATTCCAGGATGAAATGATCCGCATTTTTACAGATTTCTTCGGAACGGTGGTGATCCACCTCCTCCGGCATTCTGATGCACAGGCAATCCTCAATGACCCTGTAATTATCAAGCACTTTCGATTCTTCTTCCATCTGTTTCTCCTTCCTGATTTTAAGTAATAAAAGAGAACCCCATGCGGCTCCCCGAAGGAAGCCATTCCCATGGCAGTTCTCTTTCGTATATGACTCTTTTATTCTATTTTCGCCGAATGCAGGCGCATCAGTTGTGTCAGGACTCCAGTTCCTTCAGATAATCCTTCGCCCGGCGGGCCTTTTCGGTATTGGGGAAAAGCTCGATGATCTGGTTATATATCTTAACGGCGTTCTTGCTGTCTCCTTTTTTCTTATAGGCATTCCCCAGGATATAGAGCGCATCCCCGTTTGTTTCATCATAGGAAAAGGCCTTTTCCAAATCCTGGATGGCGGTATCGTAATCTCCGGCTTTATAAGCCTTGTTTCCGCTGTCCGCATAGGCTTTGCTGATCCCCGGCCCCGCCGTTTCCAAAAGCTTGTCATACAGGTTTTTGTATGCCTGGGAAATGGTATCGGATTCCATGGCGTCCTTGTCGATGCCTTCCAGTGCCTGGGATATCTTTTCCATGTCGTCCGGTGTGTCCAGATAGGTATAAGCCGCATTCAGCAGATCTTCCACTGTCTGGAGTGTTCCGTCGGTTCCCGCATAGGCTTCCAGTTCGGAACTCAGATCCGCATTCTTTGCCGTAAGGGCATCCAGCTGCTTCTGCATATCCGTAAGCTCCGTATTTTTCTTATCCAGCTGTTCTCCCACGCTTCTGCTTTCTTCGTTCAGCTGCGCTTTAAGGCTTTGCAGCCTTCCGGGGAGAATGAGGGTAAGCGCCACCGCGAGACCGATTACCACACCGCCCAGCAGGTACAGAAGGCCGGTATAGTTCTTTCCCGGCTCCTTTACCGCCAGCGGCTGGATAATGGTTTCGTTGCCGCTCTGGTATTTGATCACATCTTCATTTTTAGTGGCCTTATGGCTGCTTTTCAGGCCGTCATCCACATTGAGGGCGGCATTCACTTCCTTCATATAACGATGGGTGCGCGTATTGCCGATATCAATCCTGTTGCATTTTACCAGTTCCCGTTTGGCCTTCTCCCAATCCTCATTATGCATATGCAGAAGGGCAAGGAGCTGGTGGGCGCGCAGGAACTTCGGATTGACGGAAAGTACCTTGCGCAGCTGTATCAGCGCCAGATCCAGGCTCCCCTGGCTGCAGTAAACAAGCGCCTGGTTAAATTTCTTGATCGCCTGGTTCAGGCTTTCCAGCTGGCTCGGGCTGTTCTGCACGGACTCAATATAAGCATCGGCAATGTTTTTTTCCGGCTTCAGGTTCTTGCTTATCACCCATTCACTCAAGGCATCCACGGTTTCGCCCATTTCAAAATAGACAAGCCCCAGCAGGTTCCTCGCATCAATATTAAATTTATTCAGCTTAAGACACTCCGTCAGGCTGACAACTGCACCTGACAAATCCCGTACATTTGCTTTCTCCAGGCCATCATTATAATAAAAATTGGAAACGCTGATGACTTTTTTGTAATGCACCACATCGGCACCGCAATTCGTACAAAAATCGTGCTCCGTAAGCTCCACACCACAATTATAACAATTCATATCGGCGTTCCTCTATTCCTGTCTGTTTTTATCTGCTTTTCTGCTCTTCTCTATCTCTACCAGCAAATCCGTCAGGTCTGTTAAATCGTGGTTGTATATGGCTTCCTCCACCTCGTCTACTTCAAGGCTGGGATGAAATTTTTTTAATTCTTCTTCAAAATCTATCATACTGCTGTCCTCCTGTACTACGGGCTGTTCACAGTTTTAGAGTTTACTCAGGTATGCCTTCAGCTGGCCTGCCAGATACAGGGAACCGGCGGCATACACGATATCAGGCCCTTCCTTTTCCCGCAGCAGCGCTTCCCACGCTTCCTCCGGGCTGTTATAAAGCCTGGCATGGTTTTTTCCCTTCCAAAGGGAAAGGAGCTGCTCCTGCGTCAGGCTCCTGGCGCTGTCAATCCTGGTTACGGCAATATCATCAAACAGGCCGCTTTCCGCGATCTGCCCGGCCATGGCCTCCACCCGTTTATCCGAAACGGCGGAAAACAAAAGGTGTCTTTTCCCCCGGCATCCGTCCTCCCGGACGCTGTCCAGAAAAGCCTGCACACCGTCTTCATTATGGGCACCATCGATAAAGACGCCCGGCAGGACCTCTTCCATCCGGCCTTCCCATCTAGCATGGGACAATCCGGCTTCCACCTGCTGCCTGGTCAAAGGACAGGTACGTCCCAGCACCTCCAGGGCACGTATGGCCAGGGCTGCGTTTTCCTTTTGGTATACAGCAGCCGTCGGCAGGCTGGCCCTAATATATCCATAATACTCAGAGCGCATGGAAAAATCAACGGTTTTATTCTTAAATTTAAAGAAAATAACTTGTTTTTCTGACACAGGAATCACTTCCGCCGACAAGCCGCGCGCCTTTTCGACAATGACCCGGTTCACGGATTCCTCCTGTTCCCAGAACACCACAGGCACGCCTTTTTTGATGATTCCCGCCTTTTCCCCGGCGATCTCTTCCTTACTGTTTCCCAGATATTCCGTATGATCCAGGCCGATGCGGGTAATCACCGTAACACACGGATGGGCGATTACATTGGTGGCGTCCAGCCTTCCGCCCATTCCGGTTTCCAATATAATATAGTCTGCCCGTTTTTCCTGAAACCATAGCATCGCCATAAAAAACAGCATTTCAAAAAACGTGGGATGATATGCACCGTTCCCGCATTTTTCAGAAAAGTTTTCCACATTTTCCAGCACCTGATTAAACACCCGGGCAAAATCCTCTGTGGATATCATTTCACCCTTCAGCCGGAACCGTTCCCTTACGTCCACCAGATGGGGAGAGGTAAACAGCCCCGTGCGGTAACCGGCTTCCTCCAGCACGGAATCGATATAAGAACAGACGGACCCTTTTCCATTTGTCCCTGCCACATGGATAAGCCCGGAGCGCTCTCCGGGCCTTCCCAGATATTCATAAAACCTTCGGGTATCCTCCGGCGTATTTTTCTTCGTAAATTTCGGAATCTGAAGCACATAATCCACCGCTTCTTCGTAACCGTATCTCTTATTTTCCCTCATCTTCCTTTACCTGTGTCCTTCCCTCCCGGCGGGGTTCCCCCTTTCCGGGACAGGCAAGGGGCGGAAAGCACGGCCGGAAATCGCTTTCCGCCTGCTGCCTCCGCCCTGTCATATGATAATCTGCCGGTTAAAGCTTTGTCCACGGCAGGGTATTGGATTATCTCAATGCATCCAGCCGCTCTTTTACCTGTTCCATCATCCGGGTATATTTATCCAGCTTATCTTTTTCTTCCGCTATCTTGCTCTCCGGCGCCTTGGACAGGAACTTTTCATTGCTGAGCATGCCATTGACACGGGCAAGTTCTCCCTGCAGCTTCTTTTCCTCTTTTTCCAGACGCTCTATTTCCTGGGCAATATCCACTAATTCCGCAAACGGGATGTAGCAGGTCGCCCCCGCAATCACTACGGAAACCGCATCCTCCGCGATGCCGGACCGATCCGCCTGGACGGTCACATCGGAAGCGTAGGCCAGGGAACCAAAGAACAGCTTTCCTTCCGTAAACGCCTTAACGATATCCGCACTGGCGCTCACCACAATCACCCTTGCTTTTTTGCTGGGCGGTACGTTCATGGAGCTTCTTACATTACGGATGCCGCGCACAGCCTCTTTAATGATTTCAATATCCTTTTCCTCCGCGGCATAATTCCAGTCCTCCCGGTACAGCGGCCACCGGGAAATCATGATGGATTCCTCTTCTTCCTGAAGGGTGCAGAAAATCTCTTCCGTTACAAAAGGCATGAAAGGATGCAGCAGCTTCAATGCGCTTTGCAGCACATTTTGCAGCGTCCAGAGAGCGGCTGCCTGGCTGTCGGCATCATCGGTATCGTAAAGCCTGGGCTTCACCATTTCGATATACCAGTCACAGAATTCATCCCAGATGAAATCATATATCTTCTGTACCGCAATGCCGAGTTCGAAGTTCTCCATGTTGTCTGTCACTTCTTTTACCACACGGTTCAGCTTGGAAAGGATCCATTTATCCACAGGCTGGAGCTTTTTATCCGCATCGGCAGGAATGGTCTTGCCATCCATATTCATCATAATGAAGCGGGACGCGTTCCACACCTTATTGGCGAAGTTACGGCTGGCTTCCACCTTTTCATAATAGAAGCGCATGTCATTTCCGGGGGCATTACCGGTAATCAGGGTGAGACGCAGCGCGTCGGCACCGTACTGATCAATAATTTCCAGCGGATCAATCCCGTTCCCAAGGGATTTGGACATTTTCCTGCCCTGGGAATCCCTCACAAGCCCGTGGAAAAGCACGGTGGAGAAGGGCTTTTCCCCCATCTGCTCATAACCGGAAAAGATCATGCGGATGACCCAGAAGAAAATGATATCGTAGCCGGTAACAAGGACATCCGTAGGATAAAAATAGTCCAGATCTTCGGTTTTTTCGGGCCATCCCAGCGTGGAGAAGGGCCACAGGGCGGAGGAAAACCAGGTATCCAGGGTATCCGGATCCTGGGTAAAGTGGGTTCCGCCGCATTTCGGGCAGACAGAAGGCATCTGAGCCGCCACCACGATTTCCCCGCATTCGTCGCAGTAATAGGCGGGAATCCGGTGTCCCCACCACAGCTGTCTGGAAATACACCAGTCACGGATGTTATCCGTCCAGTTAAAGTAGGTCTTGTCCATGCGCTCCGGTATCAGGCGGATATCCCCGTTTTTCACGCCCTCCACCGCCGGTTTGATCAGCTCGTTCATTTT
Organism: Eisenbergiella sp. OF01-20; assembly: GCF_003478085.1. Taxonomy (NCBI): domain Bacteria; kingdom Bacillati; phylum Bacillota; class Clostridia; order Lachnospirales; family Lachnospiraceae; genus Eisenbergiella; species Eisenbergiella sp. OF01-20. Next base: position 50,436 of record NZ_QUES01000009.1, read on the forward strand.
CACGAACCACTGTTTCTTAATCAGAGGCTCCACCGTAGTTTTGCATCTGTCATGGGTTCCCACGTTGTGGCTGTAATCTTCAATTCCCACCAGAAGCCCCATTTCTTCCAGTTCCTTTACGATAGCGGCCCTGGCTGCATAACGGTCCATACCGGCAAACTTCCCGCCGTTTTCGCTGATGGTGGCGTCATCGTTCATAATATTGATTTCAGGCAGGTTATGGCGTTTTCCCACCTCAAAGTCGTTAGGGTCATGGGCCGGGGTGATTTTTACCACGCCGGTGCCGAATTCCATATCCACATAGGAATCCGCCACGATGGGGATTTCCCGGTTCATCAGGGGAAGAAGCACCTTCCTTCCGATAAGAGCGGTATACCGTTCGTCATCCGGATTCACCGCCACCGCGGTATCCCCCAGCATGGTTTCCGGACGTGTCGTTGCAAACTCCAGGAACTCCGTGGTACTGGGCGATCCGTCCGCATTCAGGAGCGGGTATTTGATATGCCAGAAATGGCCCGCCTGTTCCTCGTAAACCACCTCCGCATCGGATATGGAGGTATTGCAGACAGGACACCAGTTAATGATTCTGCTGCCTTTGTAAATCCAGCCTTTTTCATGCATTTTGCAGAACACTTCCGTAACCGCCTTATTGCAGCCTTCATCCATGGTGAAGCGTTCCCTGTCCCAGTCACAGGAGGAACCCAGCTTCCGGAGCTGTCCGGTAATCCTTCCGCCGTATTCCTTTTTCCATTCCCAGGCTCTTTCCAGGAATTTTTCTCTTCCCAGATCGTGCTTGTCAATGCCTTCTTCCTTCAGCTTCTCGATGATTTTAACTTCCGTTGCGATGCTGGCATGATCCGTTCCCGGCTGCCAGAGCGCATTGTAGCCCTGCATTCTTTTAAAACGGATCAGGATATCCTGCATGGTATTGTCCAGGGCATGTCCCATATGGAGCTGTCCCGTGATATTCGGAGGGGGCATCACGATGGTGAAGGGCTTTTTGCTCCGATCCACCTTAGCATGGAAATATTTCTTTTCCATCCACTTCTCATACAATCGGTCCTCAATACCGTGAGGATCATAGGTTTTTGCCAATTCTTTGTTCATACTTACTCCCTTCTGCGCCTGCGGCGCATAAACGGCCTCAGCCGTGCTCCAGTCAAAAACAGCGCTTGCCGCGCTCTGCGGGGCCATCCGTCCGGCCCTTTGCCCGCGACATACAAAAAGCCCTCTGCCGTTCCTACGGCAAAGGGCGTATTTACGCGGTACCACCTTTGTTCACCGGACAAAAATCCGGTCTCATTGAATCCTTTAACGGGGATAAAACGGGAAGCCCTACCGGCAGGAACACCGCCTGTTCAGGCCTCCGATTCCAAAGCTACCTTCCGCATACCATTCCTCCGGGTGTCCTTTCAGCCTGCGGGACTCCCTCTCTGCCGGGTGTTTATGCGTACTCCTCTTTTTCCTCATCTTTTGCGGATATATCATAAGGGATGCGGCGGCGCCATACCCAAACCGGAGAAAGAACCTAATCCTTCCGCCTGCCGCCGATTATTTTTTACTATAATAAAAGTCTGCCTTTTTGTCAAGACCGGAATACTTTCCTCCGGCTGTTTCCGTCGAAGGCAGCACCTGCAGTCTGTCATAGATTTCATCTATCACCTGGGGCGCAAGGAATTTCCTGGCACTGCGCACCATCCCGTAAATAGTATAGGAAAGCTGACGCACCAGAATGATTTTGGATGTATTATCCGAAAGACCGGCGTTTTCCAGCTCACATGCATTTCCGAAGATGGCAAGGGAAAAGAAGGGCAGCCATTTCATATCGGGCAGTTCCTTCTGCAGGGCGCGTATGCACGCGCTGTTTTTTAGCAGGGGATTGTAAAAGTAGTTTTTATAGGAAGTCAGCTGGCTGCCGCACAGGGTCTGCACCCAGTATTCATCCTCGGGATTCCCGGATACCCATCCCTGGTAATCCTTGGCCTCCGCTACGTAAATCCCGGTTTCATGGAGCAGGATCACATCGGCACAGGCAGGTTCACCATTTTCCACGTAATGCCAGTTTACCACTATTTTTTTATAGCCGCCCACATCCCTGAGGATGCGAACCACCTCATCGCTGCATTTTTGTTCCCCGCCGAAGGTCACATCATAATAAGAGCTGTGTGACAGCTTCCGTCTGTCCAGCTTGTTGTATAAATGATGCCTGTATAAGTAAATCAAAACCAAGAGCAAGCAAAGAACAGATACCATCCGATCCTCCTGATTCCCCAGTCACATGCCAAACGGAGCTTTGCCTGCATCCCCTATGCGGTCTGCAGAAGCATCGCGGTTACATAGTTGGCCATTTTGGCGGCCCCTTCTTTGTTGGGATGGGTCCCGTCACTGGTATAATGATTCAGTTCATAAACCTCCATGCCGCAGTTATGCACATCGATCACCGGCAGTCCATAAGCAGCGGCAATTTCTTTGATGCGCCCGTTGAAGTCCGCAATCGTATTTCCCTTTTCGTTGATTCTGGGATGATCCCCGGAATTGGCTTCAATCAGGGTCATGCAGTAAATACGGGATGTGGGGTAGGTGTTCAGAAGCTTCTGGATCATGCGTTCATAGGCTTCCGTAAAATTGGTATAATATTTTTCACCGCGGCCCGTGATGCCTTCAAATTTTCCCAGATCCATACAGCGGAAAAAATCATTGGCACCCAGATATACCAGAATCACATCCGGCGGCATACCGTCCGCCCCGGCCAGTTCCTTAATCCGCCGGTCACTGCAGCCGGCGCTGGAATCCTCCGCCTGGGAATCCCCGCATACGGAGCTGGCAGAATAGGAACCATTCACCGCAAGGCGCATGCCCGTATTATAGAGCACCTGCATCCACCAGGTCTGGGTCACCTCCTTCACATCGTTCCCGGATTCCGGATAAAAACAGGCATAACCGGAGGGGATATACCCCTGATAGGTGGATATGCTGTCTCCCAGAATCGAAAGGCTCTTTCCTTTTAACGGGGAATCGATAGGAGCGGACAAGAGACCTGCGGCAATCAGACGCCCGTTGGCAATCGTCCCGTCCTGGGGCAGTGTCTGCAGGGACTGCGCCGCCTGGGCTGCGGCCGCTTCCGCCTGGGCCTGCCTGGCGGCAAGGTCTGCTGCCTGCCGGGCTGCGGCTTCCTGTTCCTGCTGTGCGGCCAGTGCCGCTTCCGTCAGGCTCTGCTGAAGGGCGGCCTGGGCTGCGGCTTCCTCACGTTCCTGCTGCTCCCTGGTTTCCTGCTGCGCACGCGCCTGCTGCTCCAGCAAAGCCTGCTGATATGCCGCCTGCTGGGCTGCGAATTCCTCCTGGGCTTTGCGGTATGCTTCCGCATTTGCCGCCTCCAGTTCCGCCTGCTGCTGCCATATATCACCGGCCGCTTCTGTCTGCTGTACGGATTCCGTCTGCGTTTTTCCCGCTGCATCCACCGTATCCGCCTGGGGTTTCGCCGCATTTACATGTAGGGTAAAAAGACTGCTGACACAAAGGGCCAGGGCCAGAAACTGTCTTTTCCATTGCTTATTCATACGTTTCATAAGTTTACTTACAGGGAACCCTCTCCTGTATTCCTCCTTACCTTAACTAGCTGTCGGTTCATTCTTGTATTTGTGTGTGGCAGGGTATTTGACTCTCGTTATTATAGCAACATTTTCCGCCCCTGTGAACTGGTAATTTTACCGAATCATTACTGTTCACACCCACAGGGCGGCACAGGGGGCGGCTTCAGCGGATTTCTTCCGTGTTGACCATCAGGCTTTTGATCTGATCCGCTTCCTTTACCGGTGTAATATCTGCGTTTTTATTGCAGTTTATCCAGAGGGTTTCCAGCTTCGGCAGGCCCGCAAACACGGAAATATCTGTAATGGAGGGCAGGATAATCATGACCGAGGTGAGGCTTTCCATCCCTTCAAACACCCGGATATCCTTGATTTCCGGATAGGATTCCCCCCACATCATCAGCTCTTCCAGGCCGGTCATTCCCTGCAGCCAGTCCAGCGTGGACAGTTTGGGGGATACCAGCAGATTCAGATAGGTTAGGCCCTCCAGGGAGGCCAGAGGCGATAAATCCGACAGGTCCCGTACCTGTACCGTCAGGGAGGTCAGGTTCCGGAACTCTTTCACATCCTCCAATGACCGGATAGCAATTCCTTCCGCAGGGATTTCCATCATATGATCTCCCAGTCCCACCCGGTAAAAATCCCCCAGCCAGCCTACGATATACAGCGATTCATATCGATCCAGATCGCTTGACATCACAGGCCCGCTCTTTTTTCCAAGCAGGGCGCGCAGGATAGTCTCCATTCCCTCGTCCTTCCATTTGATTTCGTAATCATCCGCCCTGCGTTCTCCGGAGGGTGCCGGCGGGATTTCTTCATCCATATAGTATGTGGTTATAGCGAAGGGATTATGCAGAAACGGGTACGGCCATCCATTCTTATCCGGGCTGTCCGTCCCTTCCCTTTTGGCACTTTTTCCCAATTCCCGAAAGGAGGAGGCCGCTCCCACGGTCACTTCCCTGCAGTCCGTCGCCGAATAGGGATTCACCCCTATAAACTCTCCGATATAGCTGTCACCGAAGCGGTAGCAGGCGGTCACATACCATCTCTGCCCTTCCCTGATACAGGAATAATCCATGGCATATATCAAATCCCCGCCGCCGCTTTCCCTGGTATAAAAACGGATACTGTCCAGTTCGGAACCCAGGTTTTCCCTGGCTGTACGCTCCAGTTCTATTTGGGTATCCTCCCATTCTTCGACGAACAGGAACCCCTCCGTTACGGCGGGCCTGACATCCACAAGAAGGACTGCGTCGGACTTGGCAAACCAGATTCCCCAGGGAATGCCGTCAGGTCCCGGCCCTGTAGTCCACTGACCGGAGACGTTGAAGCCATAGGCATCCTCTTGCATGATATCATAGCTGCTTCCCATGGGCCGGGCAATCTTCTGATCTTCCTTCATCACCGGCACCCATTCGCAGGACTCCTGCTTCCGTGTCCTCTCCGGCAGCCGGCCCTCCGGCGGAAGGGCCGGTTCCACCCCGTTCAAGGAAAGTACCATTCCCATTGTAACTGCGGTTAACTTAGCAAGCATCTTATCCGTACCTCCCTTCCGGCTGGTCAGCCTGTATTATAATTGTAGCATTAATTAAGATATTGTTCCACCAGTATACGCCCTATTTTCCCATTACTTCCCACAATATTCCCTTTTTCCCAGGGCAAGGGCCTTCCGCCTTCAAAATCCGTAACCGTCCCGCCTGCTTCTTCAATAATCAACAGTCCGGCCGCAAAATCCCATGGCTTCAGATTCATTTCAAAAAAGGCTTCCAGGCGGCCGCAGGCCACAAAGCACAGTTCAATTGCCGCAGAACCGATACGCCGGATATCCTGGCAATCCAGAAACACCTTTTTAAAGATGGCAAAATTGCGGTCCGCATATGCATGTTCATAGGGGGTAGTTCCTATGGAAATCAGGCTTTCCCCCATGGAAGCCGACGCGCTGACATGGATGGGTTTCCGGTTCAGGAAAGCCCCTTTCCCCTTCTGCGCATGAAAAACCTCATCCGTAAAGGGCTGGTAAACCACGCCGCACACCATTTCCCCTCTGTCACAAAGTCCCAGGGATACCGCGCTGTTCCTGAAATCATGGATCAGATTGGTGGTTCCGTCCACCGGATCCAGAATCCATACGGCACCGTCAAAATCGATCTCACTGTTATCCTTTTCCTCCCCCATAAACTGGATTTCCGGCCATTCCTCCCGCAGCCTTTCCTTCAGGAACTCCTGTACCTGAAAGTCCACCTGGGTCACATAATCGGATATCCCTTTTACGGTCACCTGAGCCGCTGCTTTTTCATTGGTGAGCAGAGGCTGCGTTTCCTTAACCAGCTTTATCAGCTTTTCCATATCTATTGTCATTTCTTTCCCTCGCTTTCTCTCCCCAGAATAACACAAAGCCGCAGGATAGAAAATATCCTGCGGACTTTTTAAATGGATTCAGCTGCCGCGGGGCACAGACGGCAGGGCGGACGGCAACCGACTTGCTTATCAGCGGTTCTTTTTATTCTGTATATAGCAGGCGATACCTCTGGACATAAGCTGCGCCGTACCCTCGCCGAACTGGTCAATATTCTTACGGAAGCGCTCGTCTGCTGTGTACATCAGGCCCAGCCCTTCCAGAATTTCATCCGTACATTCGTAATAGCTGCTGCTGATAAAATCCTGCCATCTGGCCACAAGCTCCTGTACCTGCCCGGATCCCGGTTCCAGATCCCTGCAGTCCGCAAAGGCCTGCATAATAGAGTTGCTCTGCTGCATCAGCTGTTCCCATTTTTCAGGGCTGTAGCCGTCCGTCTTTTTTTTGCTCTCGTCATAGGCCCTGGTTCCTCCCCAGCGCTCCTTTACCTCTTCGGCATACTTCTCCTTACAACGATCAATATCTTCCATACTGAACTCCTGAAAACTCATTTCCTTATCTCCTCCCATTCTCCGTTCTGTCAAATCGATCAGCTTCTCCAGCCTTTCCTTTTTTTTCACCAGCAGTTCATGCTGCGCACGCAGCGCCTCTTTACGGTCAAAGGAAGGGGAATCCAGCATTTCCTTAATCTGCGCCAGGGAAAAATCCAGTTCCCGGAAAAACAGGATCTGGGAAAGCCGTTCCATATCCTTATCCCCATACAGCCGGTATCCGGTTTCCGTTACCGTTTCCGGCCGCAGCAGGCCTATCTGATCGTAATAGTGAAGCGTACGTATCGTAACCCCTGTCAGCCTGGCCGCCTCATTGATCTTCATTTGCATTTTTTCCCTTCCTTTCATTCATATAACCGGTTATCCTGAATAACTGTAGTCTAAACCATGACGCTGCGTTAAAGTCAAGTATTTTTATTTGGAATCCCTTTATTTGGAATCTGCAAAGGGATTTGAACAATAAAAAAAGAGAACTTTTAGGCCGCCTGCCTAAAGCTGCCAAAAATTCTCCTTCCTTATTTATCCTTTTACTAATACCGCCTCTTTCGGGAATGACTGCGGCGGTGCCGTACCATCCCGGAATAAGAAGCCGCAAGGGGAGAGGCCCTGTATCGGATTTTTTCCTCTCCCCCAAAAACGAGTTACCTACAGCTTACCAAGCGCACAAGCCAGCTCCTTCGCATCCCCTTTTCTAAGAACCGGGAGCAGCCTCCTGATTTCTTCCCGCGGCAAATCCCACCAACGGACAGCCTCCAGAAGATCGATAACCTCCTGTGCATACCGCCTGCGGATCGGCTTTGCCGGAACACCTCCCACGATTGTATAAGGTTCCACATCCCTGGTAACAACGGCTCTTGTTCCAATGATAGCCCCATCTCCTATATGGACGCCGGACAGGATGACCGCTTCGTAACCTATCCATACGTCATTTCCGATCACAATATCGCCTTTGTTATCCCATGCTTCAGTGACTTGGGCAACCGGTAAATCCCATTCCTCATAAAAAAGCGGAAAGGGATAGGTTGACAGGGAAGTCATGGTGTGGTTTGCACTGGTAAATATAAATTTTGCCCCGCACGCAACAGAACAGAAGCTGCCGATGATCAAACGGTCTTTATTAACCGGATAGTGATAAAGTACATTGTTTTTTTCGAAATCAACCGGATCTCTGACAAAGTCATTGTACATCGTATATGCCCCGATTTCTATGGCAGGATCTGTTACCACTGCATCCAGATACACCGTCTGCCTGTCACCGGAGCGCGGATATCTTTTTTTTGCCGGAATAGTCATTTTTCTTCCTCCTGAATATGAATATTTTCTGCTCTATTCCGGCTCCTGCAATACATAGCCTCATTCGTTCACCTGCTTTCTGTATTATTTTAAATATCATTGAACCTACGGCAATTCTTATTATATTCGCAAAGTTATAGTAGTATTTTAAACAGATATATAGTAAAATAATACTAACATAAAAAGAGGAAAAATGTATTAGTTTTATTTTAAAACATTACTTTTTTTATTTCAAACATTTCTTATGAGGAGGAAATTGATATGGCTTTAATTAAATGTCCCGAATGTGGAAAAGAAATCAGCGATAAAGCAAAAGTCTGTATTAACTGCGGCTGTCCGTTGGATGAAGTAGCTACATCAGGTATTGTCCGGATTAAAATGCCAAATAATATTGTAGAAGGGGTTGTCGGACTGTTTTCTTCCCGCAAGGCACTTGTATATGATACAAGCGGTAAAGCATTGTGGGAAGGTAAACATGGCGAAAACGCCAGTTTTACTGTAGATGGAGCTACTAATATAATCATTAATCTTGGCGGTTGGGCAAATAATGTAGAAGGTACTGTTGAACCACGTAAAAAATATTCGTTAGTACAAGATATGGGTATACATATGTTAGCTACATTCAGAATTACTGAAGTGGATGTAATAGACGCAGATTAACATATAAAGTCACTAAATTATATATAATTTTAGCAATAAATTTATTCGGTATTTCGTATTTTTGCAGTAAGCAATCTGTTAGTCGAGTAACAAGAACTGGCAATACTCTCATGTAACTACGGGGTTATCGGAAAATAGCTAGTCCTACACAGTGACAGGTATGATTTATGTAAATCATACCTGTCACTGAAATTTCATCCATGGAACCATGCTAAAACAAAATTATTATAACGATTTTTTCGAATTAGGGCAGCAGAAAATCAGTTTCTGTTTCTTCGAAATAGAATTTACCCGATAACGAACCAGTCTATATCCTGCTCGTAATATAACGGGGAGTTTCGCTGAACACCGAACCCTGTTTAGAATCATGCTCCAGTGCTGAACTAAGTGAAAGGACATCAACACAACCCCCAATACGAGGTTAATAAAGGGAGCGTCCTCCCCCAACTCCCACCGCCCTCTATTGGCAGGAACGAAATTTCAGTGTGTGAAAGCGCTATGCCGCTGATGATTAAGCCGAGCGTACATAGCAAAAGGAGAATATTGACGATAGTCTGGTAAATTCGTAATGCAGTCCATCTGCCTTTTACCAGTCCTTTGAATCAGTAGCAATTTAGCAGATAATGATCAACAAAAAGCAGGGACATCATCACGCCTAACCACTCGTGTGCTGTTTCGCCGATTAAGGAATATGTCATTAGCAGCGGTATAAGTACCACCATCAAACTATCAACCAACATTCTCCATTTTGCTTTTACGCTCATTTCAGGACTTCATCCAAATTGAAATTTATCAGACTTCGTTTAAAGTTATTGTCGCTGTTGCAGATTACCATGAAAGGGAAACGGTGTTTAAATTCAATCTGAGCTTTTACTGTTTCGCATACTTCTCTCAAAAAATCCCAATATAAGATATCCTTATCTCGCTCCGGATAAAAAGACTTGTCAACACGGCCTGTAAAATATTCCTGCAAATATATCTGCGCATTTCTTGCTTTCTTTGTTTTCATCATGTTCACTTAACTGTCAGACTTGGTGTTTTCCTTCCAATAGCCATATCTGCGTCCTCCTATGCGTTCTATTTTTCCAGTTTCAACCATTGTCTTCATCAGGCGTTTCGTAGAACGTTCAGAACTGCCCGATAAAACCGCTATTTGAACCTGTGTCAGCTTAGGATTTTCTTTGATTATGGTCAATATTTTTTCTTCTAAAGTGCCAAACAAAGTGCCACTTAAAGTGCCATTTTGTTTATCTGGCACTTTAGATTTCTTTAAATGAGTAAATTTTACCATAATATCTTCCAGATGCAATGTATATTCCGGCATAGGCACTCCATACTGTTTGCATGCCTCACAAATCTTTTCAGTTCCACGTCCCCAAGTTTCCACATATCCCGCACGAAAAAAACAATTCGCAATATTCGGATTGTAAGGTTGGGAACGATGACGCTGCATCAATGTCTCTACTGTCCAACCAACCGGAAAAATACAGTCATTGCTAATATATAAGCCATCCTCATGAATGCGAATTTGAATTGGGATTAACGCAGCATAATTGGAATGAATAATAGCATTGTAAACAGCTTCTCTGACTGCTGACTTAGGAAGCGGATATGTTTCTATCCTTGTCACATTGGAATACGAAATTTCAGCTTTCATATATTTTAAGTAAATCAAATCTACAACCCGATCAGCCTGCATAAGCAGTGAACCATGAATCTCATCCCCGCACCCGTTCCCTGCCGTGGCGCTCTGCCAGATGTTCCAGCAGGCTTTGAATCAGATCCCTCCACGCTTCCAGGGATTCCGGATAGGAGAATACTCCCGCCCGCATGGACGAAATGGATACACTGCGCGCCAAAAGCCTGGGCATACTGCTTAACTCCACCATGGGCTTTGCCCCGGCAGACACAATAAAATCGATGGCCTCATCCACATAGGTAAAATTTTTCACCCTGTTTCCATTCATATCCGTCCGAAGCAGACACATATCATCATCAAGAATCCCCTTTACCCGGATATACTCGAATCCTATCTGCTTCTGCAGCAGAATTATTTCCTGCTGTCTCGCTCCGTCCAGCAGTTCTCTCGCATAGCCGGCATTCATAATCCGCTTCCAGTGCTGGGTAATGCGCGGTTTCCTGCCCTCCAGATCTATCATCAGTTCCCGTACCGTTTCTTTCGGCTGCTTCACCTCCGGATCTTCCAGCGCATAATTCATCAGAGAAGAGAAAACGTGGTTCATTTCATCCGGCTCCTCCGCCGCCGGCTGCAAAGCTGTCTGCGGCTGCGCGGCCTGCTTCCGGTATTCTCCCGGTGTCATTCCACGATACTGCTTAAACGCCTTAATCATGGCGTTCACGTTGGGGAAGCCGCTGTTATAAGCGATCTCCGTCAGCGTTTCCCTGCCGTACATCATCCGGACTGCATGGCAGATACGTACCCGCGCCAGATATTCCATACAGGACACGCCCAAATACCTGCGGAAGCTGTGTGAAATGCAGGTACGGCTCAGGAAGGTATGCTCCGACAAATCCTCCAGAGTAATCGGATCCCTGTAGTTGTTCTGGATGTAATCAATAGCCGGCTTCAGCCGTTCCCAGCTGCCGCCCTCCGGCTGCGGTTCCTCTTCCTCCCGGAAATACTGAACCAGATTCTCAAGCAGCGCTGCAATCCGGTTCTTTAATGAAAGCGACTGCCTCATCTCATACTTATACTGTGCCTGAAAAGCCCGCGCCAGATTCCGGCGCAGCACATCATAGAGCCCCTGCCTGTCCTTCGGATACAGGAAGGAGCGGCAGTTTACCTTATGGCTGAGCAGCTCCGGACTGATGGAGGTCAGATAATGCAGGGAAATTGACAGCGACAGCGCATACGCATCCCCGTCCAGCTCAAGCTCCAGTATCTGAAAGCTGTTGACGGCAAAAATATCCCCCTCATTGATGCGGTATACCGGCCCGTTCTGTGTCAGGCACACCCGGCCCGTCCCTTTTAACACAAAAATCAGTTCCAGCTCCGGATGCCACAGCGCACGTTCCTCCTCCCTGCGAAGCAGGGTGAACCAGAAGTCTTCCTGTCTTTTGTCGGATTGTCCCATAATTCGCTTCCCCCTGAAACCGGCAATATAGCGGTACTCCATTTCCGGTAATACTTATAAATACAGGATACCACTCTTATATAATACCGCAAGCGTAACTTTCTGTTTGGAATTTCGTGGGTGAGGTTTACACTGTCTTTTTCCTGAAGGCATATATCTTTTCCCGGTAGAGCGCCGCCGTTTCTTTTCCCATATTGGGAAGTCCCGAAAGCACATATTTTTTTCCTGCCTGCCTCCATTTATCTTCACCATACCCGTGATATGGCATGATTTCGATATTGTTTAATGAAAATCTGTCCGCCAGCGCTGCGATTGCCTCAATATGTTCCTGCGTGTCATTAATTCCTGGTATGATGGGACAGCGCAGTACCACTCTTTTTTTATGTTTCACCAGCAGCTCCAGATTTTCCATCACCCTTTTCAGACTTCCCCCGGTATAACGGTTCATCTGATCCTGACTGTCGAGCTTATAGTCATACAAAAATAAATCCGTGGTATCCAGAACTCTATAAAAGGCTTCTTGTGGTACACATCCCGCGGTTTCCACACAGGTCCCGATTCCCCGGTCTTTACATTCTCTTAATAGTTCTGCAGCAAATTCCGGCTGCAAAAGCGGTTCTCCGCCGGAAAGGGTGACCCCTCCATCTGTTCCATAATAGGAGGCATCCTTTAAAATCACCTGCATAACTTCCTCGATCCTATAAGTTTTGCCCCAAATCTTCAATGCATCTCCCGGGCAAACCAGACTACACGTTCCGCAGCCCGTACATTTTTTTCGGTCAATCAAATGCCGGCCCTTTACAAAACAGTGAGCATTGACAGGACAAGCCGATACACAAGCAAAACAGCCGGCACATTCCTTCTCCAAATACTGCAGCACAGGTCCTTTCTCATGGCTTTCCGGATTATGACACCAAATACAATGTAAAGAACACCCTTTTAAAAAAATGCTTGTCCGTATCCCCGGACCATCATGGAGCGAAAATCGCTCTATTGAAAAAATCTCTCCTGTCATCTTTTCCTCCAAAGCTGTTATATACCGGCAAGTGTTTATAATACCTAAAATTAATAGCAGCTGCGACTTAAAATTTCACCCTGCACTTCTTTAGACAGTTCCACAAACCTGGCTGAGAAACCGCCCACCCTTACCAGGAGCCCCATATAGTCCTGCGGTCGTTTCAGGGCATTTTCCAAATCTTCCCGGCCTACCACCGTAATCATGAGCTGTGCCCCGCCGCGTTCAAAATAGCTCTCTATTACTTTAACTGCCGCAGACCGGGAATCATTAAAAGTTTCCTTTGAGAACTTAATATTCTGCACCGCTCCTGCATGAATATCCGTATCTATGCGCAGCATGGAATTAAGTACTGCTGTTACTCCGTTTCGATCCGCTCCCGCCTGTGGGCTGTTAGCATTTGCCATAGGCGTACAGGCCTTCCTTCCGTCCGCACCTGCTCCGGTAAGAAGTCCCAGCGTTGTATTCGCACTGTTATTAATCACTACTACTAAATAACTGTCCAGCCCCACCCGCTTTGCCTGTGATTTTGCAGTCAGACAGACAAATCGGTGCAGATCTTTCATCATACTGTCTGCTTCTTCCTGATCATTGCCGAACTTGGGACAGTTCTTCACCTTTTTCTGAAGCAGAAGATATCCTTTAAAATCAACATCTAACGCACATAATAACTCCCGCCATCCAATCAGCTTCTGTTCATATACCAGCTTTCTGATGGCCGTCAGGCTGTCCGCCGTATTTACATTTCCGTAGCTTTCCAAGGTACCGCCAAGATAACGGATACCACCGGAAAAAATCCCTTTCCCCCGTTCAATACAGTCGTCATATAGAATAGACAGATAGGACAGGCCGCAGACCTCCCCTGCGAAATCATATTCCAGCTTTTCCTGTTCTGCCATTATTTCTATATGGAAGGAAATCCATTTTTGATACGCTTTATAAAACTGATCAAAAGTTTCATATTCTTCAGCCCATTGAGTAATCCCTGCTTCGTGCCGCAGGTCCATCAGCCGTTTTCTGCCTGTTTCTGACCGCAGATACTCCGCATCAGGTTCTTTCTGTACGCCCGGTATATATAAAAACAGTTCCAGCCCTTTCATCAGGTTGATCACACCGCTTGGCGTGCCAAAACCGGCATGGTCTATTACATATTCCCCGCATCCGTACGGCACATAATGTTCTGCAATTTCCTCCGGCAGTTCAAAAGCCTTGCAGACATCCCCGATAACCGTCTCATCCCTGTATAAAATAGGGTAGGTACACCCCTCACCAATTGCATCATAGGCCATCTGAAGAATTTCAGGATCCATACCCTGATAAAACCGCAGAGATAACTGTGGATCTGGATTTTTTAATTTCCTTGTAGCTTTGATACAGGCTTTTGCAAGCCGATCTGCTTTTTTCTCTTCCTTCCGCCCTCTTCCCCCTATAAAAATACGGCCATCCGTAATAGTGCGGCGTTTTCCCATCCGTTCCCAGAGCTTCTGTATGATGAGATCGGCTTCGTCCTGTGTGAGATATCCGCTGTCAATATCATCTGCATAAAATCCTCCCAGGTAACTGTCAATCCGGCCATAATTTCTCACCTCGGATACCAGTACGTACATCCAGAACAATTCCACAGCTTCCAGAAGATGCACAGGCTTTTCCTTTTGGATGGATGCCATGGCTTTCTGAATCGCCTGCATCCGCAAAATCGCCCTTTTGTTAGCCGGGGTATCTTCTCTCTGTCCGAACAGGACCACTTTTTCTGCCGCCCTCTTTTCATAAATATGTATAATCTCCCGCAGTGTTTGAAGGCTTAAACGCATTCCTTCATATACTCCCTCTTCTTCACTGTCAGGCTGCACATGACTGCATTTTTCCTCCACCAAATCCATAAGTCCCGGAAGGCCCAGTGAAAGAAGCTTTTGAAAGTCCAAAATTCCTCCTGCTATCCGATAAAGCGGATAAGTTACCGCCTTTTTCTCTTCCCAGTCATCAGCTGGCATAGCAAGAAGCTGCCTCTTGCTATAACGCCGCCGCAGTCTGGATTTGCAATCTTCTTTTTTCCAAAAGCTGCACATCTGCTTTAGCAAACTGCAATATTCCGGACGATCCTGACTTCTGTCAATTTCCTCCTGTATTTTTTCCTCATGGGCATAGTATAAAAAACCGCCAATCTGGCTGGAAAAGCCAACCGCACCATAGTGGCATCCCCCCGGCACCAAATCATCCTCTTCTATATCAAGTATGATGCGCGGCAGCTGCCATGCCAGACATCTGGCTTCCCGTACCGCCCTGTGCGCGGACTCGTTCTCCCTGTATATTCCAGTAAACTCCAGTTCCAATGTAAAATCACTTCTATCTGCTATTGTTGCCATTACTATCTCCTTTCACAGCCAATCGGATTTTTCCCGAACCTTTTTATATTTACTTCATCATACATTTTTCTTCTCCTTTTTAATTTGACTTAGTTGTGTATAGAGCAACATTCGGATTCAAATATTTTCATATATTTTCATAACATTTTGAAATTTTATTCACTTTATATTCGCTTCGTGCTATAATAAAATACAATTATATTGGTTTACTACTTAACAGAAATGAGGTAATTTAAATGATTCCCGCTGTGCGTCAAGAAAAAATTTTGGAAATTCTGTCTTCAAATGAAATCTTATCCACTGATTATCTTTTGGAAGAGCTGCGGATATCTGTCTCTACATTGCGAAGAGATTTAATAAAACTGGAAAAAGGAAAAAAAATAACCCTTCTGCACGGAGGAGGAGTCCGCCTGATGCAGAAGTCTGTTGAACTTACTATTTCAACAAAGTTGGAAATGAACAAAGAAGCAAAAGAACGCATTGCCAGAAAAGCCGCCGGTTTGGTAGAAAACGGTGAAACTATTTTTCTGGATCCCTCCAGCACCACCTATTTAATGATTCCTTATCTTGCCGGAAAAGAAATCACCGTTGTCTCCAACGGGATTTCTCATATCAACCAACTGACTGCTCTTGATATTCCCTGCATCATGATCGGCGGTTCTATAAAAAAAACTACCAATTCATGTATTGGCCCTATAACAGAAGCCACCTTGAAAACACTTTATTTCAACAAGTGTTTCCTTGGCGCCAGCGGATTCTCCATTACATCCGGCATCACCAACCACGATATGAATGAACGCGTTATCAAATTGCTTGCCTTAAATAATTCCAGTAAGCCTTACTTTTTACTGGATCATACTAAATACGGAATTGTTACTATGGTTCAGGTTGCCAATCTTGATGAATACCCTATCCTGATTGATGAAATACCAAAAGATCTTGAAAACTACAACAATTTTATTTTATGTTCTTAAATAAAGTCGTACTTTCCGTTATGTTCTGGCGCTTCCTCATTCCTTAACCATCTGCCGCTCTTTATGCGGCGGGATTTATGCTCACCCCTCTATTTGTACCCGCTCCAGCATGTCACATCCTGCAAAGCCCTTTTTCGTCAGGCGAAGCGTTTTAATCTGATAAGGATTAAAATCGATCCGCGCTTTCTGGTTTTTACAGGAAACCGTAAGGGTCCCTTCCTTTCCTTCTGTCTCAAAGGCTCTGATCACCAGTTCATCAGGATGTTCCAGGCTCTGTTTGACACAGGAGACGGTTACGTTTTCCTTTTCAAAATCCAGCAGACTGTCCGATGCCAGCCACTTATTTCCCGCATGGCAGCTGTCCTGTAAATATTCTGCCGGCATATGCAGAAAGTCCGCTTCTTCAAACAGACGTTTCTTAAAAATGGGCGTATTGTGGGGAATCAGCCGAAGTTCATAATCCCAGGTTCCCTGATCCATATAACAGTAATCCAAATCTTCTGCAAGAGGGCCTGCGTTGCCCCGGGCATGAATACTGCTGCGGGAAAGGATCAGGCGGTATTCATTTCCGGCCTGGGCACAGGCATATACGCTGTCATTTAACAGGGCGATGCCGCTTCCTTTTTCATCCGAAATATCCGCAAACCGGTGCTGATAATGCTCTCTGTTTACATCCATACAATCAATCTTGTTTTCTGCAAGGAACGAAGCCTCTGTCACAACGGAAGGTGTTTCTGCCTTTACCGGCAGGCAAAATGCTATCTGCCTGTGCTTTTCCATATTATGCAGCCGAATATCCGTTTTCAGTATGTCGCTGCCCTTCTCCAGGATATAATCAATGCGCATTTCGGAGCGCTCCCATTCCAGAAATACCCGGACGATACAACGCATGGAGTTCGCTTCCAGGACACGGCTTCCTGTCATGCGGAATGCCCCAAGCAGTTTTTCCTCGTATATCTTCTCTCCCCAGGCACCCCGGTCATCGTAAAATACTTTGACTGCGGCAGACGCTAAAAGCAATTCTTTTCCTTCACGGAGGATGGAAGAAGGACAGCCCGTTTCGCCGTTTAACGTCACTTTAAGAATGCCGTTATCCAGTTCTGTTTCAGTTGCCCCAAGGGCCTGCATTGTGTTTTCCTGATTGGGACCTTCGTGGATAATCCGGCAGATCGTATATCCGTATGCCGGAATTTTCGTTTCAAATAAAATGGTTCTTCTGCTGTCTGGTGCCCAGTTTTTATACTCCGTAACGGCATAGGGAATTTCCGCTCCTTTATCGTCCCGCAAACGGATCCGCTTTTTCCCCGCCCTTGGTACATACACATTGGCCGAAAAAACGCCGGAAAACTCCGTTCCCGTAGGGTTATATAACACCAGAGGAAAGCCATCCCCTCTGGTATCCACTGCATTGGCAACCGCCTGCAGGCCATCCCGGATGATATGTTCCGCCTCCGCAATGGCCGCCCCGAATTCCCGGCAGGCTGCATCTGAGGCAGGTTCGATGCTGGTTCCCGCCAGCACATCGTGAAACTGGTTAAAGAGCATCTCCTTCCAGGCTTTTTCCAGCTTTTGAGACGGATGAACATAAGAAGCCGTCCCCATATTGGCCGCCATCGCTGCAACCGCTTCCGCTTTTAACAGTGTCCACTCCGCTTTTCTGTTATTCTGTTTGATTTCCCGATCGGAACTATAGCAGCCGTAAAAAATCCGTCCCAGTTCCCCTGTCACAACAGGCAGTTTTTCCGATTCTACCGCGTCAAAAAATTCGCCCATAGTGGCAAAATCAAGTTTTGCATCCCTGGTTTCTTCCCGCAGTTCACAAATCGCGCGGATATTTTCCATGGTAGGGCCGCCACCATGATTGCCCACGCCGTAAAATACGGCCATTTTGTCATATCCGATTTCGGAAAGCTGCTGTCTGCTTTCGCTGAGGTTAAACTCAATGGCGGGTCTTGTCCACGCCATGTACTCCCCTCCGGTGCGCTCTGTCATCACGCTGCTGCCGTCCGGGGATTTCCAGTTAAACAGGGGCGGAAGCGCTACCGTTTTGGGATCAGGCCTGGAGGTGGCATAACTGCGGATACCGCAGCCGCTTAAAATCGCAGGCATGTTGGCGCCATGCCCGAAGCTGTCCGGGTTAAATCCTTCCGTCACCTCTACGCCAAACTCCTCCCTGACAAATTTTTTGCCGTAAAGGAAATGCCGGATCATGGCCTCTCCGGAAGCAAGATCGCAATCCGGCTCCACCCACATGCCGCCTGCAATCTCCCAGCGCCCTTCTTCCACATTTTTACGGATCCTTCCATATTGTGCCGGACAGTTTTCTTTCAGCCAGTCCAGAAAAGCGATACTGGTATGGGTGAACTTAAAATCCGGGAATTCATCCAACCGGTCCAGTGCGGAGGTAAAAGAGGATTTCACCTCCTGCATTCCTTCCTCCCGCATCCAGAGCCATACCGGGTCAATATGGGTATATCCCACCATATAATACTGATTTTTTTCCATTATCATGCTCCCATTCCTCTTATTCGTTTTCTATTGTCCTCTCCTGATCTCTTTCTCTGTTTAGCAGGAATCCCGCCGCTGCTGGTCTGTAGTGATAATAATCACATTGCTCATGTTGGTACCTCTATGCATAAATAATTTGAAACAGGCGCGCACTTTTTGCAGGCTGACTCACCGCCAGACAGTTTTCTTTTTTCCGGTACTCCCAACTGCAGGGCAGATCTTTGGGATACACAAGCCGTACTTCACGGATTTTCTTCTTGCAGCCATCCAGCGGGATTATGACACAGTCCCCTTCATCCTCTACACGCCACAGCGCCAGATGGGCACATTCTTCGTTATAAAATCCCAATGAAAACCGCTTGTCATCAAATGCAGGCATTCCAAGCGGCCAGAACGGGAAGGAACTGCCGATCAGATGACGGCAGCCCTTATAGTAATCCAGCGCCTCTTTGATCAAAACCTTGTTTTCCGCCGCCAGCCGGGCCAGATGTCCGCTCTGGTGAATGCGCATGGTCATGGCGTTTACCATATTAAAAGCGGTCTGCTCCAAGTCCGCGTCAAATAACGGGTATGACCACACAGCATTTTGCTCCGGAGTCACCGCGGCAGGAGCCGCCGCTGAAATCGCCGCATAAGCAGTATATTCGGTCTGGTCACTGGAGGACTGAATGCTGTGCCGGGTAAGCAGGGCATCATTGATGCGCATCCCGCCGCTGCCGCAGTTTTCTATGATTAGGTCAGGATAAATTATGAAAATATGATCCAGCCATTCCAAATAGGCCCTGTTATGGGAAAGAAGGCCGTCTCCGGCGCTGTCGGCCGCCCGCTGTGTGCCAATTCCGGCATTGATGTTATAATCCATCTTTATGTATCCTGCTCCGTATTCCTCCACCAAACGCCTAATCACGCCGTCTGCAAACTCCCGCACGGCAGGATTACGGAAATCCAGCTGATATCTTCCATGATCGATAACCCGTTTTCCGTGACGCATAAAAAACCAGTCGTCAGGAAGTTGGTTCGCAATGGGACAATGGATACCCATGACCTCAATCTCCAGCCACAGTCCCGGTATCATCCCTTTCTCCCGGATATAGGAAAGGACTTTATGAATTCCATTTGGCCAGCGTTCCTTTGCCGGTTCCCATTCCCCTACTCTGGACCACCAGGAACCCCGGGCATACCAGCCTGCATCAATAGTGAAATATTCGCAGCCAATTTCCGCTGCCGCATCGATCAACGGATATTCTTTTTCCTCACTGGGATCTCCTCCCAGACAATTCATAAAATCGTTAAATATGATCGGAAGCTTTTCATTATCCGCATTTTTCCGCCGCATTGTACGCCGCCACACCATCATCTGCGCCACCGCGTCCTCAAAGCTTTCCGTCGTCATTGCAATCGCCGCGTGCACGCTCTCAAAGCTTTCCCCCGGGAGAAGTTCCCGATACCAGTGATTTTCTACTTCTGTGGGACCGGAAAGCTGCAGATAAAGCTGATCCCTGCTGTCCCCGATTTCCCAGTGCCAGGAGCCATTGTGGACAATGGAAAAATACCAGCCCTCTTTGGTCAGAGTGTCTGACACATAGCCCATAGGCAGATATTCATAAGAATTCCATGTGCCCGTAGACGAATAGCACAGGCGCTTTGTGGAATACTGAAATACTTTATACATACCAAGCTGAGGCAGTGTATTGGTTTTCCACTGAAATTCCCCGTACCAGCTATTTGAGGGCACGGAAAGCTCTGCCGCCTGATCCCAGGGCACTCCTGCCGATTTGGTCAGTCCGTTTAAGCAAAAACTGGAAATATAAGTAAGACCTGCGGACTCATTTCCTCTATTTTCCACAACCGTCCAGCTCTCCACCACCGCTGCCGCACCTGTAAATAAAAATCTGCTCTTTACGAAAAGTCCGCTCACCGGATCCTTCTGTACAATCGTAATGAGGCGGCCCCTTTCAGTCCTGTCATCCAGAAGCCGTTCAAATAGGAGCCGCCGCCCCGGCAACGTTCCCGTATACTTTGCGCCGTGATGGTCATCCTGATCTTCTCCGGCAGCCTGCACCTCTACCAGACGGTATCCTTCCAACTCCTTTTCTGCAATAACAGTCTCTCTAAAAGCACTCTTCTGACAGTGAAGAAAAAAAACTTCTTTCTTTTCGGAAACCATAAAAACCAGATGAATTCCGTTTTCCTCTATATAATAATACTGTCCCATTTTTCATCCTTTTTCCGGACACCTCCCTCCTGTGGTAATGCCCGTTTCCTTCCTGTTTGATGTCTGCTACAGCCAGTGTGTCTTAAATGCCGGCTCTTCCGTCCCGTCATAGTTCTCTTTTTCCAGAAAAGTGCCTGCGTGCTTCGGGATTAATGTAAACATAAAGGTTCTTTCTTCCTGCGGGAACAGGATTCTGTCATTGTCCTTCCCTAACAGATAGTACTGATTTCCGATAAGTTCGCAGCCTGCATCCAGAGCCGCTCTCTTACCGGTATTTTTGACAGTAACCACCGCACTCCGCCTGTTTTCCGGCAATTCTGTAAAGTTCACAGACAGGATTTCTATTTGTGTTTTCTGTTTGAACAGGGACGCGAACACTTCTTTTTCCTCTGTGCCGAAAACATATGTATTTTCCGATAGCAGGGTATGATCCGCCTCCAAAATGGCGGTCACAAAAATCAAGTCTTCCTCTGGCACCGGAAATCTCACTTCTCCAACCTTTGTACTTTGGTTTTCGGCTGCATCCACCGACAGCTTTTCTTCATACAGAAACTGTCCGGCGCTGTTTCGCACATAAACAGCCGCAATTGCCCTGAATGCTTTCAGACTATTGGATACATACACGGGAAAAGCGGCAGTTTCTCCGGCTTTTAGACAGAGAGTCCGGTAATCCAGGGAAATATGACGGGCCTCATAGGCTCTTTTCATTTGATAATAAGCGGTTTTCGTTTCTCCATAGTAATCCACCAGATTTGTACAGGAGGCATTGGGCCAGGGCTCATTTAACTGCCAGATGATGACACCGCTGTTCTGATACGCTCTTCTCCTGTCCGCCTCAAGAATAAACCGAAGGCCTTCCGCCTGTACATACTGACTACATCTTGTGAAACGCTCCAGATTGTCCGGTGTTTTTTCTATGGGGCCAAACAGGCTGCAGTCTCTGAAATATGTCCCCCACCATTCGCCGTGATGCTGCCAGTCGGCATCCCCGGACATGGGTGTGGGGCGCAAAGAGCTTTCCGGCAAAAATTTCTGCAGGCTCTTCACGCTGCAGGTTCCGTCCATGCCGAATTCGCTGTGGAAAAGATTGTCCGACTCCCCGTAAAGCACATAGTGGTCAGGATTTCCTTCATACCGCCAGTTACCGTGTACATCATGGCTGACCCCTTTTTCCTGTGTCACAAATTCTCTGGGTCCGGATGCGGACGTGGGAAGAAAAGCTCTGTGCCCGTCATATCCGGTTACAATTTCCTGCAGCATGGCAATGTTTTTATTTTCCAGGCCACAGGGACTGTTATGGGTTTCCATCAGCTCATTTCCTCCGCTGTAAACCGTCAGGGAAACATGATTTCTCTTCTCTTTTACCGCCGCTATTGCCGCATTTTTGAGCAGTTCCAGAAAAGCAGCATCCTCACAGGGCTTATTATCAATACCGGAACTGGACTGGATAAATTCCTGCCAGATAAGAATCCCGTTTTCATCACAGAGTTCATAAAAGTCTTCCCTTTCAATCAGCCCGCCGCCCCAGACACGGACCAGATTCACTCCGGCATTCACTATGGCATCAACCAGATGGGCATACTGTTCCCTGGTAACATTGCCGTAAATATGATCCAGCGGAAGTATATTGACACCCTTGATATAAATTTTCCTTCCGTTTATCACAAAGGTATAAGGCAGCGCATTTTCATGCGCCCTCTCGTTTTGTTCCATGGAAAAAGAACGGACTCCGGTCCGGATTGTCCGGCAGTCCAGAATTGTGCTGCTCTCGTCCGCTTCCTCACACAGTTCAACTTCCACCCTATACAGCGGCTGGGCGCCTATACCGTTTGGATACCACAGGGAAGGTTCTTTGACTGCCAGCGTTTCATTCAGAAAGCTGTCTGTAAGGGATATCGTTTTGGTCAGGCTGGGACTGTTATTCTCTCCCCTTCCATAATCCGGATCATAGACATTCAGGCGCACACAAAGTGGCCTTTCCTTACGTTCCCGCTCATCCGTAATCTCCGCCTTCACGTGCAGGATCCCCCTGCCGTCCGCATAATCCGTATCTACATACAAATCCTGTAAGGCTGCCTCCGCCTGCGTTTTTAATATCACATCCTGCCAGATGCCGATATTAACTAAGCGGGTGGAGAAATCCCATTTGTAATTAAAGCGGCTTTTCTGGGTGGAAGTCCGGGAGGTATAACCAATCTGACCCATTTCCCGGGGCACACCTTTTAAGAGGACCACCAGCTTGTTTTCCTCTTTGAGCTTTCCGGTCAGATCCACACAAAAAGAATCATACATTCCCTTATGGGTTCCGCAGTTTTCATCATTGAAAAAAATCTCAGCCTCATAATCAAGCCCCTGAAAAACCAGATACCATTTTTTGCTTCGCAGGCTGCACCCTTCCATCACGGCCGGGAATGTGGTGCGGTACATCCACCAGCGGTTTTCTACCCACTCACAGTGGAGGCTGTTTTTTCCAAACCAGGGATCTTCGATCAGCCCTGCCTTCCAAAGATCATAATGTACCCCGCCGGGCACCTTCGCTGCAATCCAGTCCGTCACACCGTGCAGGAGCTGCCCTGTTTCCATACTCTTTTCTTTAACCGGCACATACGGCCAGTACCCTTTTACTTCCCATTTCTGTCCGGATAATGACAATTTCATGTAAATTCTCCCGCCTGAAAGCAACATGGGCCGAAGCGTACGGACTTCGGCCCACATCAGCTTTTCTTTATACATAAATTTTAAATGTTTTAATTTCGTAACAGCCGATTCCGAAATGCATTTTGTTGTCAGATAATTCTATCTCTGTTTCCTGCTCTTCGCAAAGGTCGGTTTCCGTCACCCGTTTCACCGTTCTGCCAAAAATCAAGCAGACATCGCTGTCCTTTTCATTTTTATATTCATATAGACGCACCACTACTGCTTTCCGGTCCTCAGACATCTTGATGGTATCCAGCAGCACATGGCTGCATTCTGTGGAAACAAAACTACCTGCTGCAAAGCCTTGC
Source organism: Eisenbergiella sp. OF01-20 (assembly GCF_003478085.1). NCBI lineage: Bacteria > Bacillati > Bacillota > Clostridia > Lachnospirales > Lachnospiraceae > Eisenbergiella > Eisenbergiella sp. OF01-20. The sequence continues at coordinate 74,058 of NZ_QUES01000009.1, forward strand.
ATTGTATCTGTTCCTGCAATCTCTTTTATCAGAACGGGCATATTTAAGTTTAATGCAGCCTTTGTCACATCCGCGCTCTCTGCATTTCCTGCGTGGGGATACAGAGAATAGGTAAAATGATGGACTTTTCTGTCCGCCGTCTCATCAGGGCGCACCGCGGACTTAATCAGAGATAAACCCAGAACATTTTCATGGATGTCATAGCCGTATTTACAGTCGTTGAGGATGGCTACGCCGTAGCCTTCCTCGGACAGGTCCGCCCACTTATGTCCCGGCACCTCAAAACGTGCGAAATCCCATTCCGTGTTGGTATGTGTGGGCCGCTTTAAATTGCCGAACTGAATTTCATATGTCGCTTCCCGGGCATGCACATCCACGGGGAAATAAGTTTTTAAGAATACCTGTTCTTCTTTCCAGTCTGCCATTGTCACAAAATCAATCCTTCTGATCTTTGCATACAGAATCATGTCCTGAGACAGGCTCGATTTATTGAAGGCATAGCGCTGACGGATGATTGTCCGGCCACTTTCCGCAATCACTTCCCTGCCTGTCAATACAAACGGTGCGTAAGGCTTTTCCTTATAATAAACATCGATATCCCAGGCATCAAACCGCTGGGGTTTATCTTCAAACGCCGCCAGCACATTCATCGGTCTGCCGCAGTCGATCCGGCGGTCATTCTCCAAATCATAAAGGGATACTATCTCACCGTTTTCATTTAATTCTATCGAGTAAAACGGGGTGATGATGCTGTTGCCTGCAACCCTGACGTCAGATGCCGGACACTCTTTTGCCTCCGCAATCTGCAGCGTCTTATAACCGTAAGCGGGAATATTTTTTACGTACACAAGGATGCCGGCCTCTCCCGCACTGCATTCCAAAAACCCTGTTTCATCCACAAAAAACGTGTCCTGCGTGACCTTCTCCCCATAGGGTATGTGCACCAGATCCTCCCTCGTAAAGCCTGTCGTATTATACAGAACAACAGAATCACGGTTTACCCGAATATCTGCCGCCAGCGCTGAGGCTGCTCTTTCCAAAAGCCTGCCGCCCTTCTTTGCGATGGCTTCATAATCTGCTGTGGTATCCTCGTAAACCTGACGGATGGAGGAACCGGGCAGGATATCGTGGAACTGATTTAACAGCATCCGTTCCCAGATTTCATCCAGCGCTTCCTTCGGGTAGTCACAGCTTTTGTCCAAAGAAGCCAGGGCGGAGAGAAACTCTATGTTATGCAGCAGGATTTCCGTCTTTCTGTTATACCGCTTATTGGCAGCCTGTGAAGTATAAGTTCCCCGGTGCAGTTCAAAATAAAGCTCTCCGTCCCATTTGCCCAGTCTGTCGTGATCTGTCTTTTCGTATATTTTTTCAAAATACGCTTCCGCGCCGATATTGGCAACTTTCGGAATGCCGGGAATGTTTTTCATCACACGGCTCTGCTCCAGCATCTCACGGGTCGGTCCTCCGCCTCCGTCTCCCCAGCCAAAGGCGATGAGCAGATCTTCGTTTTTATCCTTGTCCTTATAATTTTTCCAGACACCGGTCACTTCCTCCGGATCCATATGTCCGTTATAGGTGTAAAACCAGGAGCCATCTTCCGGAGTAGTGATAAAGTGAGTGAAAATTTCACTGCCATCGATACCCTTCCACATAAAAGTATCATAAGGGAAGTGGTTGTACTGGTTCCAGGAAATTTTCGTAGTCATGAAGTACTTCATGCCGCTCTTTTTCATGATCTGGGGGAAAGCGGCACTGTATCCAAAAACGTCCGGTAACCATACCAGCGTTGTTTCCTTTCCGAATTCTTCCCGGATAAATTTCTTCCCATATACAAACTGACGTACAAGCGATTCTCCTGAAGGCACGTTGGTATCAGGTTCCACCCACATTCCTCCGGTAATTTCCCACCGTCCTTCCCTGATACGCTGTTTTACCTGTTCATAAATTTCAGGATAATCCTCCTTTAAAAACTTGTAAAGCTGAGGAGAGGAATGCATGAAACGGTATTCCGGATATTGTTTCATCAGGTTTAATACCGTGGAAAAAGTGCGGGATGCCTTTTCCCGTGTGGCGCAAAGCCGCCATAACCATGCCATATCAATATGAGAGTGCCCCACGCCGTAAACAGTAGGTTTGATTTCTTCCGCTTTTGCCAGTTCTTCCAGCTCTCCCGCAAGAAAGTCCAGCGCATCATGCACGGATTTATAATAGGATTCCTCTTTGTAGTTTAAGAAATCCACTTTTTTAAAGGTATCATTCAACAATCTGGTGAGACGGACTCTCTTCAGATCATTCTCATCCAGCAAAAGTGCGCAGCGGCGTACCGTATCCGCCATAAAGCAAAACCGGTCCACCTGCATATCCAGCTTTACCAGCTGCGCCAGCTTAAAGGTGCGGAATTTTGGCGGCACCAATACGCCGCTCCATGCTTTCAGAGCGAGATGCATCTGTGTCTGTCTGCACAGCTTTTCCTCCAGCAGCGCCTCCTCATGCCAGACATCTATGCCCTGTACCGGTTTTCCGTCGATGTAAAGCAGCGCTTCAGCCGTGGAATCGCCGCCATCTCTGGGGCCCACCAGCATTTTTAATGCCAGTTGTCCTCCTGCAAAGCTTTCCGGCACCGAAATTGTAGTGCAAAACCACGCCACCTTATCATAGCCGCCCCAAGTATCCCACAGCTTAAAATCTGCCCAGCTGCCGTCGTCGTAACCGGGCGTGAAAGCATCATCTTTTTTTTCATCCATGGAAGTTTCAAAATATTTCCAGGACTCGATATCCATCGATTCCAAAATCCTGGAAGGCCGGATGTCCTCATCAATATATTTTTCTATTTTCTCCAGTACAAAATTAGGATCTTTTACCTTCATTATCCGTTTTCCTCACCATCACTCATTGTAATAAGTTTCCTGCCACTGACAGTGCCGCATAGTCGCCCAGCTGTTCTCCAAGGCCTGCGGGCACCACCTGACACACCTTGCGAGTATAAGACAATGCTTCTTTCGCAATAACCTCTTCCATTGGGGCACGCATAATCTCCTCCTGGCGTAAAAATACGCTGCCAATGATAATGCGCTGAGGATTTATAATATCCATCAGCATGGCAATTCCTCTGCCCAGCATTTTTCCGGTATCCTGCAGGATAGCAAGGGCAAGTTCGTCCCCCGTCTGCGCCGAAAGGCCGATATCCTGCGTTGTCACCTCTTCGATTTTCTGCCCCCGGTTCAAAATTGCAGTCTGCTTCCCCTGATCAATCCATTCGTGAATTTTGGGGATACCATATCTGGCAATTCCGCCGCCGCTGCAAAAACCCTCAAAGGATCCCTTTTTACCGTATCCCTCCGGACCGGTTTTGGCCAGGCGCACATGTCCCACCTCTCCTGCCATATCATTGGTACCGCTGTAAAGCTTTCCATTCAAAATCATACCCGCACCCAGCCCTGTTCCAAAAGTCAGGAAAATCAAGTTCTTCATCCCTTTTCCCGCGCCCCAGATCCACTCCGCTAACGCACAGGCATTGGCATCATTCTGCACACTGCAGGGCACGCCAAAGTTCTCCTTAAAAGGAGTCACCACATCAATCCTGTCCCAGTCAGGCAGATTCGGAGGACATAGAATCAGTCCATTTTCCGAATCCAGAGGGCCGCCGCAGCTTATGCCGATGGCTGACAGCGAAATTTCCGAATGGACTGCCACCATTTCCTTTAACGTATCCACCAGCTTTCCCACCGCTTCTGCAGGTTTTCCCGGGGTTGAAAATTTTTCTTTGAAGAGAACCGTGATGTCCTCTCCCTCCGCCTTTCCAATTGTGACGGCACATTTGGTGCCGCCGATATCGATTCCCGCCAGATATTTCATCCGAAAAATTCCTCCTCAATCATTCTGCACCCTCCTGCTCTTTTGCTATCTTTTTATTCCATTTCCAGCATGTTCACTTCTGCGATGGGCCTGCTACAGTCATAAGGAACCTTAATTGTCTTAATCTCACAGGGCGCAAAGGTAAGTTCCTGTGTCCTATCCATAAAGGGAATCTTTAAAAACGCTTTCCCCGCCTGCTTTTTTGTCTCATAGGCGCGGATGATAATGCCGTCCCGATCCTCGCACTCCTTCACAGCCGTAATAATGGCATGGTCACAATCCAGGGACAGGAAGGAGGCCTTCTGTGTCTGCCGCCCTTTATGATAAGTCTCAATTACAGTTTTAGCCTTCCTGTTTAATTCTCTGGCGCGCTTCACCACATCTGCATCCTTCCAGGAGCCTGTATGGGGAATCAGCATATAGGTGAATTCCTGGATGCCGTCATCCACGAAATTGTATTCTACGCCTTCCTCCAGCACCTTCGGATCATGATGGGCAAAAACAGAATTCTTTAATACCGTCAGGTTCATCTCATCCACAGACATGTTGTAGCTGTACTTTGCATCGTTGGCAATAGCAAGTCCGTACATCACCTGCTTTTTAAAGTGCTCACCTGTAAAATCAAACCATGTCTGTCCAGGTTCTTCTTCTCCGTTGGCGCTCTTTTCGATATAGCCGTATGGAATCTCATAAGTGGGCCTTCTGAAGTTAAAATTCACCGGATAGCTGATTTTTAACTGCGTCTGGGGTTCTCTCCAGTCTACGTGAACCTTCACTTCCACATAGTCCAGTTCCCGGTAAACACGGAAGTCCTGCAGTACATAGGACTGGTTGTATTTATATTTCACGCGGACGGTGGAACGCACCGGTCCCTCTTCCAGCACTTTTTTGTAAACCAGCTTCATATCGCCCAGCTGTTTGTCAAACTTAAAGATATTGTGGGCCCAGGTGTCATATTTATCTTCGATAACCACCAGCCGTCCGCCTTCACGGCGCAGCACCTCAAGGGCAGCATTTTTGTCGAAGAGGCTTGAAAGGTATCCTGTGGATTCGGAGAAACAAAGCATAAATCTGTCATTTTCCAGCGTGGAATCCGTAACAGGAACAGACGGAAAATAAGGTGCGTCTTCTGCATTTAAGTAAAGCTTGAACAGCGCATAACCCATGGAAGGCAGCTCCGCCGTAAAGATCAGGCGGGACTGTCCGTTCACCGTCGCTTCGGACTGGATGCGCTGTGCTGCAATCACATTTCCCTCTGCGTCTGTAAGCTTAAACGTATCATTGGAAAGCCCTCTGACCTCAAGATCAATGACCATCTTCCCCTCCCATGCATGGGAGTTGAACACTACGATGGGGCGCATGGCAGTATCCTCCGGGATATCAATGTCCCAGGAAATCGCCTGCAGCGCATAGTTTAATCCTTCCTGTCCCACTGCCATCGCCTGTCCATAGAGGTAAGAAGCATCTTCATAAGCGGACGGAATGCTGGTTCCTGCCAAAATATCATGGAACTGATTGAACAGCACCCCTTTCCATGCCTTATTAAAATCTACGGGGTAGGGCTGGTTTTCCACAACCTTTGCAATACTGCTCCAGCTTTCCGCTTCCACTAATTTATCCTCTGCCCGGCGGTTTCCCCGCTTTACCCGTGACATTACGCTGTAACATCCGCTTGCGTGATGCTGTAAATCTCCGATAACTACCGGATACTCTTTTCCGTTCTCCCGTATATGATCAAAGAAGCTGCCCGTTGTCTCCATCTCCATTATCGGCATATCTTCCCTGTCATTCAGTGTATGGATGCTGTTAATATTTTCTTTGGTAGGGCCGCCTCCATGATTTCCCACACCGTAGAACATCATTAACTCGTCTTCTCCGTCTGTGAGTTCACATTTTAAGCGGTCCGTATATTTTTCCAGATCCTTGCCCCAGGTACAGTATTCGTAGGGGATACGGTAAGCCATCACTTCAGAGCCGTCCATGGACTGCCATTTAAAGATTCTGCACGGCAGCCCTTTTTCCAGCGGCATAGGCCGCATGAAAACATAGTTATCCATGCCGCTCTTTTTTAAAATCTGGGGCAAATTCCCGTTGTGTCCGAAGCTGTCCACGTTATATCCGGTTGTTGCCATTCTGCCGAATTTTTCATAGAAATAGCGCTGTCCCATTAATCCCTGACGGATGAAACTTTCGCCGGAAGGTATGTTGCAGTCCGGCTGAACCCACCAGCCGCCCACCAGTTCCAGACGTCCCTCTTCCACACGTTTCCGGAGTTTGGCAAACATTGCCGGATTATTCTTTTCCACCCATTCAAAAAACGCGGCGGAACTACAGGAAAACCTGAAATCTTCCGTCTCATCCATACGGTCCAGAGCCGATTGAAAGGTAGCCTTCGCCTCCTGAAACCCCTCCTGCCAGTTCCACAGCCACACCGGATCAAGATGTGCATTTCCAATCATATATAACTTTTTCTCTTTCATATTCCTTCCTCCAAAGTCTTTTTCCGCAGAAATTGCCTGTTTCGTCAGCGTTCCAGCAGATCGGTCACGTTGTATGTGCCGTCTATTTTTATTTTTAATGTCAAAATCTCATAAGGCTTGATTTCATAGTCCATTTTTTTCCCTGCCAGCAATAAGACTCCCTTCACAGCCTTCCCTTCGGTTTCAAACAGCCTGATGATCATGGCGCCTTCCTTCTCTGCCGCCTTTATCGATCCCAACTCCACGTTTTCCTCTTCCAGCACAAGGCCGCCCCAGAAAGTCTCCCTCCGCTTTCCTTCATGCTGGTTATCCGAAAGCACCAAAAGCTTCTTCGCCGTCTTTTCCGCCTGACGGTATCTTTCTCCTGCAGCCAGTGCCCTTCCGTGGGGGCAAAGGGTAAACGTGAATTCCTGTTTTCCGATATCCGTATATTCATATCCTTCAATGGGATTGTACCAGTCAATATTCCAGCCCTGGGCATAGATGGCACTTCTGGCGACCTGAAATTCCAATGTATTATTGTCCATCTGGAACTCATATTTACAGTCATTAGCAACGCAAAGTCCCGCCTTCCCCTTCTCCGTCACATCCACAAAACGATGCATGCTGTACTCCATCCTGTCCTCGATGGGACTGCTGACCGTCTGATACGCCGCTTCCCGATAAATGACATCTGTCTGTCCGGCCAGAGGATAACACAATTTTAACATCTGCCATTCTCTGTCCCAATACAACCGGTTTACAACTTCCACCTCTTTAGCATCATGATACAGAATATAATCCTGCTTTAAAACACTGCCTCCCAGCCGGTAGCAGGCACGCACCACCTTTCGGAATTTTCCTTCTTCCACCAAATACAAGGATTCAAAGGCAAGGCGTTCCCCGCTGTCTTTAAATTCCCGTTCCTCCTGTTCATGTCCCCAGGTATCCCGTTCATCCAGCCAGACAGGGAAAAATGCCTTTCCGTTCAATGCCTCATATCCGGTTTCTTTATCAAAAAGTGAAACCAGGCAGCCGCTTTCATCAAATACAACTCTGATATGTGTGTTCTCCAGTACACAGCCGGAAAGCGGAGCGCCGCCGCTTTCCCTGCTGTCATCGCAAAGAGCCGATTCCCCTACTAAAGTACGGTAAACGGCAAATCCCAGCGCCGGAATGTGTGCCTGAAAGATAAGTCCTCTTCTTCCTCCCACATTGTAATTTCTCGCCTTTGCTCTGGTATGCACCCGCTGGTAGGGAATCTCCTTACCGTCCGGATTTTTTAAAATCAGACCGTCCTTACAAAACCAGTTGACTTCCACGGCCACATCCCCATGGTAGTTCTTCCCCGTGGGATTGAATAACAGAAGCGGAAAGCCTTCCCCTGTGGTATCCATCTCCTGCAGCATATGCTCCATTGCCACAGTCCAGAGTCTTTTGGCTTCCGCACAGACACCGGAAAACTGATAAATCGCTTCATCCCTTGCCGGCTTAATGGCTGTACCGCCCAAGGTATCGTGAAACTGATTGAATAAAAGCGTCTTCCACAGTTTCTTCATCTCTTCCTTCTTATGAGAGGGAACATTCTTTTGTAAAAACAGGCTCTCCATGGCCAGCACGCTGTCCGCAGTAAACAGCCTCCCTTCCGCTGTCCGGTTGCTTTTTTTCAACCGTCCGTCCATCACATAGCAGCCGGTATTCACCCCATCGAAAAAAGCCTGCATTACTGGCAGCTTTTCTGCTTCTTTTGTATTCCGGCTGTCAAAATACTCCCGATAACTGCTGAATTTCATCTCTGTATCCGGATATTCTTCCCGCAGTCTGAAAATACTCTTTATGTTCTCAATAGTAGGTCCGCCGCCGTGATTGCCCACCCCAAAACAGCAGGGAATCTCTGAGAGTTCCTCCCGATCCGCCGCAGCTTGTGCAAGCTCAACAGCGTTCTTTGTTTTTTCAAAAAACCAGGTAGTATATTCGCTGGGCAGGCTGATGGCATTTACGCGGCTGCCGTCAATGCTCTCCCAAACAAATACCGGCGTATCCAGGCGCGGGCGCATGAAAACATATTCCTCCATGCCGGATTTCTTTAATATTTGGGGCAGCATGGGATTGTGCCCGAAACTGTCTACATTGGAGCCGGTACGGCAGATAACTCCGAACTTCTCTTTAAAATAGGACTGGGCATACAGCCCCTGTCTCACAAATGCCTCCCCGCAGGGAAGGATACAATCCGGTTCGATAAACCAGCCGCCGGACAGTTCAAAACGGCCTTCTCCGACGCGCTGCCGGATTTCTTCAAACATCTCCGGTGCAACTTCCTCAATCCATTCAAAAAAGGCAGCTGAAGTGGCAGTAAATTTCACATCGGGAAATTCCCGCAATCTGTCCAGCGCAGAAGAAAATGTCGCCTTGACCTCCTGCATCCCTTCTTCCCAGTCCCAGAACCAGACCGGATCAATATGAGAATTTCCAATCATGTAGAGTGTTTTCTTCTTCATCATCTTCTCCTTAACCTGTTTCAGTTCTCCAGATGTAACGGCGCCCACACTGTCTGAATAGGCAGGGTATGATCCAGTTCATAGGATCTGCGTCTGCGGAACCATTCCAAAAGCCTTGCATATTCCGGCTCTTTGGCCTGATTATGCTGCTCGTCAGGATCGTTTTTTTTATGATAAAGCTCTTCCACCAGGTCATCCGGCCCGGATTCCTCACAGTGAAATATGTATTTCCAATCCTTTGTTTCTAACATCTGCCAGTTCCTTCCGGATTCCGAAAAACTGTATTCCCTGATATGATCCGTTTCCTTACGCAGAATAGGCAACAGCGATTTTGCCGGAATCTGACTGGAAAAGGCAAGTTTTTGTCCCTCCAGCTCCGATACCGGAATTCCTGCACTATCCAGAATCGTTGCCGCCACATCCACCAGTGAAACCGGACTGCTGCATTTTTTCCCTTCTATGTAATCCGGATGGCGGACTGCCAGCGGCACTGTACAGGCCTCCTTGTACGGAACTGCTTTACCCATCCGGTTATGATCGCCCAGCATTTCCCCGTGATCTGCCGTAAACAGAATCACTGTTTCCTCCAGAATTCCTTCTTCTTCCAGATAATCCAGAATTCTGCCTATCTGCACATCGATCAGCCGAATCATAGCGCGGTAATTACGCCGTTTTTTCCAAAGCCCTTTTTTCTGTTCAACAGTTAACGGTACGTCTTCAATAAAATCATCATTTTCTTCATATACCTCCCGCTTTATCCAATCCTCAGGCGGGTCAAAGGGCATATGGGGTCCGCAAAAGGAGGTAAACAGATAAAACGGTCTGTCCTTCGGACGGTTTTTCAGCATTTCCAGAGATTTTTCTGCCGTTACCATATCTATATAATCCTTTTCCGGCAAAATGGAGGGACGTGTAGCTTCTTCTTTATGTAAAATTCCTTTTTCCCCCTCCAAACTTTCTTCCACAAAGTCCAGATAAGGTTCCAGGAGATTTTTTTCTTCCAGATACTCTCCGTAATCGCAGAAATTCCGCAGCATCAGCTGTTTACCTGCGGATTCCCACAGTTCATCAAAGCCGAATTTTTTTATCTCCTTTTTTAGTTCCACCAAATTTAAAATTTTCCCTCTCGGCGTTCCTGACGCCCAAGTTGCTAAATAGTGCAGCTTTCCAGCTCCCATCGTATAATACCCATGATTTTGCAGCACTTGCATATAAGTCGGAATTGTCACATTCAAATCCCCATACATTGCGAGCGTTCCGATTTGATGCGGATATCTTCCGGTAATCAGGGAAGTTCTGGCCGGTGCACAAATGGGATTGCTGCTCTGACAGCACGAAAAATCACAGCCTTTTGCTATTCGATCGATATTAGGGGTCTCAATCTTACCGCTGCCGCTGTAGCCCACATAGTCACTCCGTAGTTCATCTGCCATAAATAAAATAATGTTTTTTTGCTTTTCCATTCTGCCTTTCCCTTCATATAATAATCCCCACACCGCCAGCTTCATCCGGTAGTGTGGGAAGCGTTCATCGTCAGGCTTTATTTGCACTTTGCAGATAGTTAATAATCTTATCTTCCACCAGAAGCTGTACCGCTTTCTGGAATTTCACAGTGGTTTCTTCATCATAGGCATTCAGTTCTGTCTCGGTAAGATGGCCTTCTTTTCCGACAACGGCAAGCATCGCAAGCTCCAGATCGGTGGCAATATTCACCTTGCTTACGCCGCCTTCAGGCAGCTGTGCTGCTTTCACCACCATCTCACTGGGCACTCCGGAACCGCCATGTAGAACCAGCGGAACTTCTGTCAGCGTATTGATCTCCTCCAGGCGCACATAATCGACTTTGGGCCGGCGGACCGTATATACACCGTGAGCTGTGCCCACGGAAACCGCCAGACAGTCCACACCGGTTTTCTGACAAAACTCTTTTGCTTCTTTTGGGTCGGTATAAAGTTCTTCATCGGTATCCGTCTCTACGAAATCGTTTGTGCCTATCTTGCCCAGTTCCGCTTCAACGGTTGCATGATAGCGCTTTGCCATTTCCACCACTTCTTTTGTCACCGCTACATTGTCGGCAAAATCCATTTCCGAGGCATCTATCATGACAGAGGTAAATCCTGCTTCCAGCGCTTCTTTGATGACATCCAGTGTTTTGGTGTGATCCAAATGCAGGGCAAGGGGCACCTGGGGATTCAACTCTTTTACCACCCGGTAAAACGCATCTGCAAACTCTTTTACTCCCACCTTATGCCGTATCACTTCTTTTTCCGAAAGCTGCACGATTACTGGTGATTTTGTTTCCATTGCAGCGCAGATAATCGGTTGGATCAGCTTCGTGTATCTTGCGGAAAAAGATCCTACTGCATACCGGCCTTTCTTCGCATCCTCCAATAATTTTGTTAAATTCTCTACATTTGCCATTTTATTCCCTCCACAATTTCTGATAAACTTTAATACCTCATGCGAAACACCGCACCTATTTCACTGCCCCGCCCACGTTCATTCCTTCAATGAAGTAATTCTGGAAACAGAAGAACAACAGCAGGATAGGAAGCATGGAAAGGAAAGAAATTGCCATCAGGTAGTTCCACTCCGTATAGCCCTGTCCTTTAAATACCTGCAACCCGAGCTGCAGGGTATATTTCTTAGGATCGCTCAAATAAAGCAGAGGCCCCTGGAAGTCGCCCCAGGCGTTTTTGAAATTGACCAGCGCAACCGTTGCCATAATTGGTTTGGTCAGCGGCATAATCAGCTTACCCCATATGTAAAAGTGTCCGGCTCCGTCTACTCTTGCCGCTTCAGACAGCTCATTGGGAATGGTCTGGTAGAACTGACGCATCATAAAAATATGGAACGCATTACCGCAGAATACCGGAACAATCAGAGGCAGGTAGGTATTCACCCAATGCAGTTTTGACATAATGACAAAAGTAGGGACCAGTGTCACAAATCCAGGGATCATCATAGTTGCCAAAACCACTTTAAACAGCGTTTCTCTTCCCGTGAATTTAATTTTCGCAAACCCGTATGCAATCAGGGAATTGGAAAATACCGCCCCAATCACGTTAAAGAATACGATCATCAGCGTATTGGTGATATAACGTCCGAAAGGTGCTTTGCTCCAGGCGATCCCAAAATTTTCAAACATCGGCTTTTCCGGCAGAAGTGTAGGCGGATAAGCCGCTACTTCCGGTGCGGATTTCAGTGCCGTACTGACCATCCATGCAATAGGGAACAAAATGATGAGTGCTCCGATGCAAAGAATAATAAACAGGATAATGTCTCCAATCTTACGTTTCCGAATCATTCGTTATCCCCTCCTTCATAATAAACCCATTTTTTGGATACCTTCTGGTTGAGCACCGTCATGAGCATAACGATTGCAAACAGGAACCAGCACATCGCATTGGCATATCCGGTATCGTAATTCTTAAATGCCTGATTCCACACATGCAGATTATAGAACAGCAGCGATCCCGCCGGTTTGCCCGTACCGTCTCCGGAGAAAATGTAGCCTTCCTGAAATACCTGGAATGCACCTATGATACCGATGGTCAGGTTATAGAAAATAATCGGTGATAAAAGGGGAACGGTGATCTTTGTAAACTGCTTTAATCCGGTGGCACCATCCAGTGCGGCCGCTTCATAATAATCCTGGGGTATGCTCTGTAGTCTTGCCAGATAAAGAAGCATCTGTCCGCCCAGCCCCCACACATGCATCAGCACGATGGCAGGTTTTGTCCAGTTGGGATCGGTCAGCCACGCCGGACCCTTGATACCGATAAGCCCAAGCATAGTATTCACCATACCGTTGGCAGGATCTAACAGCAGCATCCAGAGGAAATAAGTTCCAACACCAACCATTATGGATGGCAGGTAAAAAATTGTGCGGAATGTCCGAAGCCCGAAAATGGATTTATTTAAAATTACCGCAACAATAACACCCCCGGCCGTAACTAACGGGATGTTCATCACCGCATAAACCGCGGTGTTTTTCAGGGATTTCCAGAACAGCTGATCCCGCGTCAGCATATGCAGATAGTTACCTGGGCCAATGAAGTCAATCTTTATCATGTTGTAATCTGCGAAGCTTGTAATAAAGGAAAAAACCATAGGCCCCAATGTGAATACGAGCATACCGATAATCCATGGCAGGATAAAAATGTAGCCGTAAACATTTTCTCTGCTTTGCCTTTTTTTAATGCCCAGCTTCAAAAGTATTTTACCAAACATAATGCCTTCCTTTCTTAAAGAAAAAGGGCCCCTATACATTTCTATATAAGAACCCCTTCATTTCCTAATTTATAGTGTCTTCCCGGAAAAGTTATTTACCGCTGTTGTTCGCAATAAAGTCTTCCAGTGCTTTCTGCGCATTGTCAAGCGCTTTGTCCGTAGGAGTCAGTCCCAATGTGCCTTCTTCAATCAGAGGGTTTACAACAGATGTATAGCCCTGTATCTCTTTAACGGTTACGTTTGTTGCAGTTTCTTCCAGACATTTTGCCAGAGCTTTGGTTACAGGGTTTGACAAAAATTCGCTGTTAGGATCCAGATCATTTCTTGCGGAAAAATCTTTCAGATTTTGCTGCATATATTCCTGATTTTCTTTTCCGGTAATGTACTTGATAAATTCATAGGATCCTTCCGGACATTTTGCCCCTTTGGGTATTTCCAGCACGAAACCGTCGCCATTTACCATGTGTCCGTTGCCCTCCTTAAACTCAGGCAGGGAAATCACACCATACTCCAGATCAGGAGCCGTATTCGCCAACGCTGCCGGATAAGCGGAAGTATGTACCCACATGGACACCTTGCCGGAGGCAAACGGATCTGTCATACCATTTGCCACAGCCGCATTGATTTCATTATATGTACTCTGTCCGTAATAATCGATCTGGTCTCTGATCCACTTGAACGTTTCTTTGTTGGCGTCTGTATTCACAGTCGCTTCCAACGTTTCCGGATCATACCAGCCGCGTCCCTTATTCATGTTAAATACCCATGTATCCACACCGCCGTTTCCAATAACAGGAAGAAAGCCGATTCTGTCCCATGTATCGCCGTTCTTCACATCCAGCTTACGGGCTGCATCCACAAGATCGCTCCATGTCTTAATATCCTCCGGATTGATGCCGGCTTCTTCAAAATGCGCTTTATTGTAAAAGATACCTCTGGTATCCACATTGTAAGGCAACGCATATACCTCGCCGTTTTCATCAGAACAGGCCTCAATGTACTGATCGTAAAATCCGCCTTTTACATCGTCTGTCAGATACGGACTTACGGACTCTACCTGGCCTTCCGCCGCACGGAACTGCACGCCGCTTAAATCGTTTGCTATAATATCACAGGGATTACCAGCAGCAATCTGTGCAATATTCTTCGTAAAAATATCCCCCCATGGGATATCTACATATGTAACATGATATTTACTCTGCGATTTATTAAAATTGTCAACCATGGTGAGCATATGCGGTTTCCGCGTTTCAGAACTCCACCATCCCCAAAACTCCAGTTCTACTACCTCGGCATTATCCTCTGCAGGAGCTGCTTCCTCACTCACTGAAGAATTTGCCTCCCCATTTGCAGCGGATGCCGCACTCTCCGTATTTTTTTCACTGCTGCCGCATCCCACCAGCGTGGTAACTGCCATTGCTGCAGTAAGTAAAACTGCAAGTAATCTCTTCCTCATAAACTTTTTTCCTCCTTTTTCTTATCACTCTTTCTTTTTATTTAAGGTTTGTCGTCATGTCCTTGGTGTCATATTATCACCATATAATTGATTTTGCAAGAACTTTTCTGAATAATATTTGATTATTTTTGATTTATTTTTGAACTAACCGTTTTTTATCTTGTATAATTTTTGTCAATAGTCTATTTTTCATGAAAATCAGTTATGTAATTTGTATATTTTAACAATTTTCTTTTCATTTCACGCATACACCATGCCGATCTTTTTATTTTTGCATTTTTCAACTTCCTTATTCGCTTCTTACAAATTCATGTTTGTTCATCTTTATCCACTCCAATAACCATCGGCAAATTATTTGTAAACCACCCGAAAAACGATTCCGGAAAAAGGAAAGGGACGGCAATTTTGATCTGCCGTCCCTTTCCCTTTAATCAAATCCCTTATACTTTTCTTCCAATTCTGTAATACCAAATTCCCTAGAAGTGCCTGCTAACCGTTCCTCATATTGCTTCAGCCTGCCTTTACAATGATAAGGCCCCCCTTCCCTGATAACTGTCCACAAAGGATCCACATCAAATGCAGAAGTCTTCATCATTTCATCCACCCAATTCAAAATCATCCTTGCACCTTTGTTACACAGTTCCGGCCTGGCCTTAGCCAAATTATTCTGTTCATGTGGATCTTCCTCCAAATCAAACAGCATCTCATCAGGCAGCAAATGGTATCCACCATGCAAAGTACGAATATAAATATAATTTTCAAATCTGACGCTTCTTTGACAGACATGTGCGCATTGTGTCAATACCGCATAAGGCTTGGAGCAATCCTCCCCACGCAACAGAGCCGGCGCAAACGATCTTCCATCAAACTGGTAGTTTTCCGCAATTTCTGTTCCGAGCAACTCCGTTATTGTAGGAAGTAAATCTACATTATCATAAAATCCTTGCACATGCCTGCCGCCTTCCATACCGGGCCATTTAATAATCAACGGTATTCTGCAAACCGGCTCATCCGCCATCCCATGCTCAGCATAGACACCAAACTCACCCAAATCTTCCCCATGGTCTGCCGTAATAATAATTGCAAGGTCATCTCCATACAGATTATTCTTTTTCAGATAATCTAAAACCATACCGATATTCTCATCTGTGTATTTCACACCATCATCATATAAATCTATCAACTGTTTCACTTCATCCAAATTTCTCAATTTTCCCGGTTGCTTGGGATATTTTGGGTTGACGGAATCGTTCCACATTGCAACCTCATTCGCACTATGAGGCCCTATATGAAGTAAATGTTCTTTAAAAATATCTTCTGTAATCCAATTATCGGATAATTTTTCCTTGTCAAACCTGTTTTTTCTGTCGGCGGGTGTTCGATACGGTGTATGAGGATCCCAGTAGTGGATATGAAGCATCCAGTTATCTTTTTCCTTATGCCGTTCCAGCCAATCCAGCACCAATGGCGTAATTTCTTCTGCGGACTCTTCACCGTGCCCTCCCACATTATAACATTCATTAAAACCAGAGTTAAACCACCATGCAGAATGTCTTTCTGCAAAAGTGGAAAAAGAAACCGTATTAAAACCACCTTTACGAAATTGCATAAACAATCCATTATCAGATATGGAATCCGTAAACCGGCGTGTATCTCCCTGCAGTCTCATATCCGCTGTAGTTCCGCCATGTCCCACAATTCCATTATGAATACCATATTGTCCGGAAACCAGGGAAGCACGGGAAGGAAGGCAAGGCGCATTGGGACAATAATAATTATCAAAACAGACTCCTTCTTTTGCCACACTATCCATAACCGGACTCGTATTTCTGTCATATCCATAGCATCCCATATGGTCTGCACGCAAAGTATCAATATCAAAAAATAAAATTTTCAAAACGATCTCTCCTTTCATTCTCCGGCTGATATGTACCCGATCCCTGTGATGACGGGTATCAGAGCTGCCAATACCATCTAATATTATCCATAACTTTATCATAATTATGTTTTTTTTACCAGCAAAAAGCCAATATAAATCATAATAATTCTAATATTTTTCAAATTTATTCACTTTTTAGCTTTTCTATGATATGATACTGATATAACAGGAAAGGAATCCGTGTAACTGAATATCCCCATCCATTTGAATCTGAAGTAAGATAAAAAAGAAAAATTTCCTGCCGGCCTGGAAGAATTCAACAATTTTATATTATTTTATTAAGGAGATAGATTGTGCAGACTTTTGCTGCCAATAACATTTATTATGAGCGAAAAAAGAATGAATATTGTTTTAATCTGCGTTGATCAGATGCGAAGGGACTGTGTGCACGCTTTTGGGAATCCCCACATTGAAACACCTACTTTAGATACGATGAAGCATGAGGGTTGCGCTTTTACGCACGCTTACTCCGCTGTTCCATCCTGTATTCCTGCCCGCGCAGCGCTGCTGACCGGGCTTTCCCAGGAACATCACGGACGGGTCGGCTATCAGGACGGTGTAACCTGGGACTACGCCCGCACCCTGCCGGGAGAATTTCATGCAGGCGGCTATCATACGCAGTGTATTGGCAAAATGCATGTTTCTCCTGCACGCAATCTTTTGGGTTTTCATAATGTGGTGTTAAATGACGGTTATATGCATCACGGACGCTCTTACAAAGAGAATGTATTTGATAATTTTGAAGGCTGTAATGATTATCTGTATTGGTAAAAAAAAGAAAAGGGAATTGACACCGACATTATTGATGATGGCATGGAAGTTAACTCCTGGGTGTGCAGATCTTATATTTACGAGGAAAAATATCATCACACCAATTGGACCGTAAGTGAATCTATTGATTTTTTGCGTAGGAAAGACCCTCAAAAGCCTTTCTTTCTCATGACCTCCTTTGTGGCTCCCCACCCGCCTTACACACCT
The DNA here is from genome assembly GCF_003478085.1 of Eisenbergiella sp. OF01-20. NCBI lineage: Bacteria > Bacillati > Bacillota > Clostridia > Lachnospirales > Lachnospiraceae > Eisenbergiella > Eisenbergiella sp. OF01-20. Next base: position 91,476 of record NZ_QUES01000009.1, read on the forward strand.
CCCCAGGTCTATTTTGACATGTATAAGGATACCGATCTGCCTGATCCTTTCATGGGTGACTGGGCTGCGAAAGAGGATTTAAAGGAACACGGGCTGGTCTATAACACCGATCGGGGCTGTGTACAGCCTCAGGCGATAAAACGCGCAAAAGCGGCCTACTATGGCAGTATCACCCATATTGACCACCAGATTGCACGACTGATCCAAGCAATTTTTGAGCGACGCGAGTTACATAATACCGTCTTTGTATTTGTATCAGACCACGGAGAAATGTTAGGCGACCATAATCTTTTTCGTAAATTCCGCCCTTACGAGGGAAGCTGCGGCATTCCAATCCTATTTTATGATCCTGGTAATAACCTGCGCATCAGGAAAAACCAATCCATTCCGGCACTCGCTGAACTGCGGGACATTATGCCTACCCTGCTTGATATAGCCGGGCTGCCCATTCCCGATTCCCTGGATGGACAAAGCCTGGTGCCCATCATGTGCGGTGAAACAAGCCATATCAGAGATTACATTCACGGAGAACACACCGGGGAAGAAAGCCCTTTGGGAATGGGAAACCATTTTATTGTCACAGAGCATGATAAATATATCTGGTTTACCCATACTGGTCAGGAACAGTATTTTCATTTGGATACGGATCCAAACGAGCTACATAATGCCATCCGCGATGCCGGTTGTCAGGAACGTATTCGTGAGCTCCGCAGTCTGCTTATCAAAGAACTCGCCGGACGAGAGGAACACTATAGTGATGGCACACAGCTGATTCCAGGCAAGAAACAAAAGCCATGCTTATCGCATATTTTTTCTGATATAAATAAGTAATCAAATTCAACGGGAAGCGGTGAATAGCCGCTTCCCGTTCTGTGAAGTAAATCATAGTGCCCAACTGTTTCGTTGCAGTATTCCCCCTTTTTATCAAACCAGCATCACCCGTTTTCTATTATCCGTTCCTGCCGGTAACTGATACAGGCCGCAGCATAATAAATACCGTAAAGCAGAGCAAATAAAAGAAACGAAACAGCGAGCGGACAGATTACCCAGAACGTATTCCCGAATACCGGAAACCGAAAAGCCTGCGCATGTATTTTCACCGCGCCCACATATATGAAGCTGCTGCTGACAACAAGCGCCGGCAGCACCGGCAGCAGAAAGAGCAGTGACAGCTGCCGCCTGCCCAGCCTGCCGGCAAGCCGGCGGCTCATACCAAGCTGCCGCAAAATACGTTCCTGCTTCCATTTCTTTTCCCTGTCGCCGAGTACCTGTGTTGCCAGGATTGCCGCGCCGGCGGCCTCCAGAACGAGAGCAAGGTAGAACAGGCAGATAATCATCGCGTAAAGATGGCTCATGTTTTCCCTTTCCGCCCATTTGCCGGAAAAATAATCCGCATCCTCCGTCAGAGCCGTTGCGGTATTGCTTCCGGGAACGGACTTCATCCGGTTTCTTTCCAGACGGACAAGGCCCGGACATTCCTTTGTGATATTCTGTAGAAAACGGTTATCGGGAGGGGCTTCGGTTACCGCCGCATACAGGCTGTAGAGGACCGTCATCCGGGTGACGGCATCATCGGGTACAATGATGATATAATCCAGCCCGTTTCCATACGCTTCCGTCTGGCTGAAGGGCCCGGTAAACACACCGTCCGCAGCAAACGGATATCCGGCATAATACGGCCTCTCCTCCTGCCGTGTATATGCTTCCAGTCTTTTCGCCAGGCCGGGAACACAGTGAATATAGCAGGAGGCCGGGTCCAGTTCCGCAGCGTCATAGCCGAGTAACCTTCGCAGGCTGCTGTAATCGCTTTGTTTCATACAGGTGTCCGTTTGAAATTCCGCGTATATAGAACTGCCGGTACCGCCCAGCTGCGCCATGGAATCATCCCGGATTTGCGCCAGCTCCCTTCCCATACCGGTATAAATGCCGTAGGAGAGGCCTGCCCGGATGGAGACGCTTTGCCGGAGCAGGGTTTCATAGTCCGTAAAATCCCTCAGCTCTTTGTTGTGCAGAATCAGGATATCAAATGCGCTCCGTTCCATCTTTTTAGTAATCATCATACTCACCACGGTTCCTGTCCCCATAAAGGTTAACGCCAGCATGAACAGAACGGACAGCATTCCCATGACAAGACCGGCCGATTGGATTTTGGCGGTAAAGTTCCGGAACAGCACCAGTCTGTCTTTCCTGTATTTCCAGGAAATACGCCCGCCAAGCTGCGTGCACAAAAAGGAGGGGACCGATAGGAAAAAGCCGAACAGGAACAGGACGAGGAAAACCGTTCCCACCAGGACGTCATACCCGCTTCCGAAAGGCTGGAAATACAGGAGCAGGATACCGGAACCGCCCAGCAGTGCAGATAGGAAAAATACGGCGACAGCAGATGTACTACTCCCCGCCAACAGGCTTTTTTCATTCTTCCGGTCAAACAGGAGCAATTCATAAAGCGTAATCCGGCGGATCCATTTTCCATTTTTCAAAAGGGAATACAGGAGCATCACCGCAAAATACAGGAAGGTCAGTCCTGCCGCGGGAAGCGAAAGAAGGAAATGCGGCATATAAGACAGGCCGAACAGGGGAAGCAGAACCGCCTCCAGAACCTGCGACAGCAGCATTCCCGCAGGAAGCCCCGGTAAAAAAGCCAACGTCCCAATCAAGGTGTTTTCGTAAAAGACCAGGGTTCCCACCGCCTTGCCGGGTATCCCGGAGAGCATATAAATACCGAATTCCCTGCTGCGTTTTCTAAGCATATAATTGGTCATGTAACTGATGATTTTCCCTATGATAAAAACGATCAGTATGGACGCCGCCGCAATCATAAGGGGGAATATCTCCAAACGGGAGAGTGCCTTTACGCTGTCGGAAAAAAGCAGGGTCTGGTACGCATACATAAGGGATACCGTAAAGGTAAGGGTGACAAAATACAGCGTATATTCCCGGAACTGCCTTTTGGCATTACGAAGAGACAGTTTTCTCAGCATAGCGTTTCACCTCCCGTCAAAGAAAGAACCTCCAGAATATCCCGGTAAAAATAATCCCGCGTCCTTCCCCCTTTCCGTATTTCATGAAAAAGCCTCCCGTCCTTCAGAAACAGAATCCGATTCGCATAACTGGCGCTGTATGCATCATGTGTTACCATAAGGATAGTCGCCCCACGTTCTTCATGGAACCTTTGGATGATCTCAAGCAGAATCCGGGCCGAACCGGAATCCAGCGAACCGGTAGGTTCATCCGCCATGATAAGGTCCGGGCCGCAGACTACTGCGCGGGCAAATGCGCACCGCTGCTTCTGGCCCCCCGACACCTGGAAGGGGAATTTTTTCCGCGCACCGCCTATCTGCAGCCTGTCTGCAATATCGTGAACGCGCTTCTCAATTACCTGCGGCGACAGCCCGCTGATCGTCAGGGGAAGGGCTATGTTTTCCTCCAGCGTCAGAGTGTCCAGCAATTCAAAGTCCTGAAAAACAAAACCCAGATGATCATGCCGGAAGGCAGCGGTCTCCTCCTCGTTAAGGGTAGTGATATCCGTACCTCCCAGCAGGATATGTCCTGCACTCACCGTATCAATGGTGGAAATGCAGTTAAGCAGAGTGGTTTTCCCGGATCCGGAGGCTCCCATTATGCCGATAAACTCCCCTCTGTCCACCCCGAAGCTGACCTGGTCAAGCGCTTTTGTCACAGCTTCCCTGTCACCGTAATATTTTTCCACCTGTACCACCTGAAGCAATGGGTTATCTGTGTCCGCCATCATCCGGATCCACCACCTTTCCGTTGGTTATCGTCACATCCGCATCCGCAAATTTCAGGATATAAGTCCGGTCCCCTTTCTCCGGTACTTCTATATAAATTTTGACACTCGTCCTGCGGCGCAGGGAAAAACCGGCTTCCATTGTATAGGTTTGTATTTCTTCCGTCACCTTGCCTTCATCGTCCCGCACCACCTTCTCAACAAGGGAAGAAACCGCCAGACCATAGGGGAAAGGCCCGTTAATATCCACCTCGGTCACTCTTTCCCCGTCCCGGACGAAGGTTACCCCGGAAGAATCCGAACGTATCCGGATTGTGGACGGGAGCAAAAGCAGACATAAGAGAAGGGCTGCTGCAATCCCTCCCGACGTTAGGATTATCCGTTTTTTCCATTTCCTGTTCTTCATAAAACATACCTCCCGTTATTGTTTTCTTCCGCATCGGGAGCCGGCCGGGCTACTCCCCTGTCCGGCTGCCGATGCTGTAACTATAGTAGCACAGGAAAACAGTTCCCCCTGCTGAAGGGAAAAACGGAACGTCTCCGGGGAAAAAATAACAGATGTAACATGGATACCACTTTACCGGGGGAAGCCTTATATAAAAAAAAAGAAGACCGGTTCTGAACATCCGGCTTCTTTTTCCTAATTCATATCTGTGCCTGTCAGCCTGCTGACGAGGTATCAGACTCCTGCAGGAACAGGATAACATTCGCTTCAAACATATCCCCTTCTGTATTGACGGTAAGTTCCCCATGGTATTTACCGGCAACCCGGCGGATATTCTTCAGTCCATATCCGTGCTCCTCCGACGCTGCTGTCCACGCCGGTGCAGCCCCCGAAGGCAATGCTGCTGCTTTTGCTTTTGATGCCGAATACGTGTTGCGCATCGTAATACACAAAATGCCGCGGTCATACTTCATCCTGATATACAGGCGGGGATCCTTCACCTCCTGAACGGCGTTACATGCATTTTCAAACAGGTTGCTCAGGATTACATTGCTGTCAAACGGTGACATGTCCAACTGCTCGGGAATCTGTATGTCCCACTCCACAGCAATACCCGCCGATTTGGCACGGGATATCATATAATTCAGAATGCTGTCCGTTCTCTCATTTCCGGAAGAGACATATTCCTCCCCTTTGTCCATAAATGCGCCCATGGACGCAAGATAGGCAAGCGCGTTGTCCCTTTCTCCGTTCCCTATCATATCCGCCAGCATTTTCATATGATGCTTCATATCATGCCTCAGGGAACGCACAGCCTGCTGGGACTGCCGTATCACCTGGAACTGGTTCTCATACATACGGATTTCCTGCTCCAGCCATTCCCGTTCCTGCTCCTGCCTTGTCCTGCGGAACCGCTCCATGCAGATTTCCAGGATACCCAGGGCGGCCGCAGAAACAACCGTGCCCAAAAGCAGCTGGCGTTCATTCACATTCACAGTCCTGAAAAGGGTGAAAATTATAGTCCACTTTCCAACCCCGTATGCCATGGGAAGGAGAATCGCCGTCAATATCCGTCTTATCGCCGTTCCCTGATAGAAAAAAGAAGCGCCGAAAAGTAACAGAACTTCCACAAAATAAAGAGAAGGTGCCACTTCCACCGCCATCTTCGGGGAAACGGAAGCGCCTATCAGACAGTCGATTCCCCACAGCATGGCAAAAATAACGGCCGCCGGTCTTTTATGGACTTTGTAACTGCCAATGCACATACGACAGCAGCGCATATAAATATAGATACGGGCCGCCTCTGTCAATAACAGAAAGATAGGTTCTCCCCACATAATTAATTTCACTCCATCCGGTATTTCACGGTCAGATTTTCTTTCACGGCTTTCCGGTATCTCTGGCTGACAGGAAGATGCGTACCATCCGTCATCTGCACGGAATCATAGTGGAATACCGAAACAAATGACGTGTTTATGATATAGGATTTATGAATGATCCAAAAGCCTTTTCCTTCCGCCTGTTTCCAGACCTCCTGCATGGTTCCGTAATATTCCTGCCTCCCGGAAACAGTATAAATTTCTACTTTTTTTCCGTTGCAGGCAAAATAGCGGATTTCATCCAGGTATAGTCTGCAGGTGGTCTTTCCGGCCTTGTAATAAAATTCCTTTTTCGTTACTCCATGCAGGCGTACAAACTTATCCAGCACGCCGAAGGTCTTTTCTGTTGTTATCGGCTTAATCAGGAAGTCCAGCGGCCTGACCTGGAAAAGGCTCATGGCATAGGTTTCTCTGGATGAGATATAGACAATGCTTATTTTTTCATTGCCAAGCTGTTCCCGGATCTGCCTGCCCACCTGTACGCCGTCCAGGGCTAAAAGCTGGATATCCAGAAAGATAAGATCAATCGGCCCCTGTTCCTGCAGCCAGCGGTACAGTTCTTCGCCGGTGTAAAAGCATTCTGTTTCTATCTGCAGCCCATGGCTGTCCCCATAAGAGGTCACCATGTTTTCTATTTCCGAGCAGGTGCCAATTTCATCATCACATATAGCTACGCTGATCATTCCGGCATATCCCCTTTTTTCATAAAGCCCGTATTTTTTCCGTCTCGGATTCCCCCAGCACGGGAATCCCTTCTTCCGCCAGCAGCCGGGCCAGCACACCGTTTCCCTCGGTCATACCGCCATCAAACCTGCCGTTATGTATCCTGCCATTGCCGCAGGCAGGACTGCGTTCTTTGAGGATTGCCGCTTTGCAGTCAAAAAAGCGGGCCAGCTTCCATGCCTCCCCGGCCCCTTTCCGATACTGCGCCGTTACATCCTCCCCATTCCGGTTAATCACCTTTCCCTCCCGGATTTCTGCCGGCGGACGCGGGGTGGCCAGCCCTCCGTAGGCTTCCGGGCATACCGGTATCAGGTGATGTTTTTTCTTTAATTCCTCCAAAACCGGAAGCAGGCAGCCGGTACCGTCATACCGGCAGTTTACTCCCAGCAGGCAGGCGCTGACAAGAATATTCATAGGTATTACCTCCATAGCTTACGTACGTTTCCGAACGGTGACGCTTTTACCTATTATAACTTTCCCCGCCTGTTTCGTCCAACATTTTCAGAAGGAAGGGTGTGCAGATAAAAAAGTTTGGCGTCCCCCCGGGCCTGCTTCCCTGTGCGGCCAGCTGCCCTGCAAGGTTCCTTCCAGGGGACGCTTCCGCTCGGATAATCACGCAGCGGTACTAAGGCTGCAAAGGACGCAGCCTAAGGACCGGCGTGCTTATAACGCCCCTTCCAGGAATCCTTGCAGGGCAGCAGGCCGCACAGGGAAGCAGGGCCGCGGGACGCCAAACTTTTTTATCTGCACCCAGAAGGAAGACGCCTGTATTTTAGCTGCATCCCGGACTGCCGGCCATAAATTCCGCGCTCCCTGTGCCCACATGATCAAACAGCAGCTTTCCGTCCTTCCAGAAACGGCACCATACCTTGCATACCAGATTTTCCTTTACCATGCGGTCCATACTTCCTTTTTCCGGCGCTTTCAGCTTCTGTCCACCATGTCCCTGTACCCGGAGATACAAAAGCAGGTTCCCCTGCTTGAGCAGAACCTCCCGTTCCCCGAACCGGAGTATTTTCACCCCCCGGTAGGTAGCCAGGCGGTATTCCTTCCCGCCGAAATACACAAAGGCAATACAACCCGGGAAATGGGCGCCTGCCAGCGGGATGTCGGCAACGGAAACCATAACACTGCATTCCTGCCGGTCATACCAGCCGCACTGGCTCCAAAAATAGTAGGAAGGGAAGGAACAGCCCGAATCCTTTTCCACATATCCTCTGCCTCCGTGGAAATTGATGCTGTCACCATCCACCAGCAGGCTGCCTTTTGTCTTATGGCACATGCTTACCACACCATGGCGGCACTGCAGAAAGGGGATAAAACGGAAAGGCCCCATAATATCTCCCTTTAAAGGCGTCAGGCTGCCGAAAGCGATCCTGCCTTCTATTTTTACCGGCCTGCCGTCCTTTTCTCCCGTCAGGTTCACGCGAAACCCTTTGGGTGAAAAATAATTGTTTCCAATCTGGATCGTGTCCCTCTTGTCGGACAGCCGCACCGCCTCCCCGGGAAAATCAAAATTCCAGGCCCGTTCCTCCGTAATCACCTGGATGGATGCCGTAACCTTCCCATCCTTTGCCAAATGAAAAGCAGGAATAAAAGCAACCGCCCGGCCGCTTTTTTCCTGCTTATAATACCAGCCCTTAAAAAAACCTTTCCTGTACATAGGCACCTCCGCATAATAAGTCCTGCCGATCAGGATTCCCAGGCGGAAGGAACTTTATGCATGTATGGAACCGAAAGTGTTGTTACAACTCACAGGAAAAGGGCTTCATGGGAAGGCCGGCGGAATTATAGATTTCCGCACAGATATAAGGCACCCAGGCAAACGAAACCGTACATGCTTCCCCGGAAAGGGAGGGTGTTTGCAGAATCACCTCATTTCCCCACAGGGTTACCTCCCGGATTTCCACCGGTTTTTCTCCCTGGATCACGAGAAACCCATCCTTCCTTTCCCGCGGCCCGGTCAGGGGGGAAGGAATCTCCGCCTCCGGTTCCGCTTCCGGGGCTTTATCCTTTTTCCACAGTCCTGTCCCTGTATGGGCAAAATGAAGGACTATCTCCTGATCCTGTCTTTCGGCAAAGCGCAGCGCAGGCGGTTCACACAGAATCGCCTCCTTATATACCTTTCCTCTGGCAAGCAGGGCAAGGCGTTCGCCGACTTCTTTTTTACGCTTGGGATGGATATCCTCATACATCCCCAGATCCATGATGGAGGTCATAAACACGCCGGGAACCCGTTCGCTCACCATTTCCTGTCTGCGTCTTAATTCCGGATACTTCTCCCCCGTGCCTCCCAGCCAGGTACCGTACGGCGCCAGCTGTACGAACAGGAATGTAAGATCCTGGCAGAAGCTTTTCCGCCAGCACCCTATCATGGTTTCAAAAAGCCGGTCATAGATTCCGGCATGGCCCTCATCCGACTCTCCCTGATACCAAAGCACACCTCTTGCTGCAAAAGGGATAATCCGTTCCAGCATCTGATGGTACAGTCCGCCCGGCCGTCCCACATTATAGGGGCCCATGGGGTTTTCCGGCACCGGCTCCTGGTTTTCCTGCCATTCCTTCTGCTCCTTCAGGCTGAGTCCGTACATCACCTTTGCCCAGTCCGCCCGGCGTTCGGGGGAATCCTCTGAAGCAAACGCCTCCACGGAAGCTTTTTTCAGAAGTTCGGGATCCTTTCCCGCGACCGCCGCCCGATATTCCTCCAGATAGATATCCAGGGGAGGCTCCTGAAGGCACTCCTCCTCCATCCAGGTGGAAGCGCTGGTACCGCCCCAGTTACAGCCGATAATCCCCACAGGAACGTCCAGCACAGGCTGCAGCTTTCTGGCAAAGGAATAACCGGGCGCGGAAAAGAGGGGCCAGGCCTTATCCCCTTCCCGGAACCAGTACCCGCACTCGGACACATCCTTTTCATGGCCGGGAAATGCCAGCCGCGGGACATTGAACATATGGATCTGCGGATTGCACTCTGCCTGCTTCATAGGTTCCCAATCCGCATCATAGCAGAGGAAAAATTCCATATTGGACTGTCCGCCCGCAATCCATACTTCTCCCACGGAAATATCCTGTAACGCTATCGTCTGCCCGCCGCAGGCAATCGTCATGGCAAGCCCGCAGGCCGCCTCCATTGGCGGAAGCGTACACTTCCATCTGCCGTCCTTTACCCGGCATACAGCCTGGTTTCCCGCCAGTGATACAACCACCTGCGCGCCCTCCGGCCCTTCTCCCCATACCGGGATTTCTTTTTCCCGCTGCAGGACACAGCCATCCTGAAATAAAATGCCTGCCTTTACCTCTTCCATCGATCCGTTCCTCCCTTGTATTCCTTCGTTCTTACGCATATTATACCAGCTGCTTTCTTTTTTGAACAGAGGGAGGCACAGGACAGGCTCAGGTGTGTCTCAGGACTCCCATACCAGCCCGATTCCCTCCTGGGCCGGCCCGTCCAGCACTCTGCCTTCATAGTCAAAACGGGAACCATGGCAGGGGCAGTCCCAGCTTTTCTCATCCGGATTCCAGGTCAGCTCACAGCCCAAATGGGGACATCTTGCGGTAACCAGATGCAGGGAACCTTCCTCATCCCGATATGCGCCTATTTTCCCTTTCCCGTATTCCACCAGATGTCCTTCTCCCGGTTCCAGATCCTCCAGATATTCACCTGCCGTGGCATTGCGTTTTCCCATAAATCCTTTCAGGGAACAGCCTGCCTGCTTCGCCAGGTTCACCGCCCCGTTCCAGCCCAGCCTGGCGGGGGTAAACAGTTCCTCATACGGATTTTCTTTTCCGGTGATCAAATCCGTTAGAAGCAGGGCCGACACCATGGAATGGCTCATCCCCCATTTTCCGAAACCGGTGGCTACATACCATTCCGGTGTCTGGGAGGAATAACGGCCGATATAAGGAATACCGTCCAAAGTCATACAATCCTGGGCGGACCAGGCGGCAGCCTCCGCACATTCCGGCCAGAACCGGCGGGAGGCTGCACGCAGCCTGTCATACCGGCCTCCTTCATTGCCTCCCGTCCGATGGTTGCAGCCCCCCATGAGCACCAGCTCCCGGCCTTTGTGGGAAAGGCCGCGGAAAGAAAAGTCCTCTTCTTCCACGCCGTAATACATCCCTTTCATGCTTCCTGCCCCGGACAATGCCAGGCAGTAGCTCCGCTCCTGATACATTCTGGCAAAATAATATCCCGGCTTATTCAGGAAGGGAAAATGGCCCGCGAAGATAATATGCTCCGCGGTCACTTCTCCTCCGGCTGTGGTGATAACCTTTTCTTCCACCTTTTTCACTTCTGAATTCTCATAAATCGTCAATGTTTCGGCCAATGTATACAGAAAATCCAGCGGCGAAAAACAGGCACAGTTTTCTAACCGGACACCCCCTTCCACGGCAAAGGGCAGCTCGGTTTCCGTAACAAATTCCGCCGGCAGCCCCAGCGCTGCAGCGGCCAGCGCTTCTTTTTCCATCAGCTCCCGATCCCGGGTGCTGTACACGCAGGAAAAGGTATCCTGCCAGTCACAGGTGATATCCATCTGCTTTACAAGCCGCCGGTACTCTTCCACGCCGGCCTGGTTGGCTTTCGCGTACAGGGCCGCACGTTGGGCACCCTGGCTTGCCGTCAGCCCGTCAAAAAGAAGTCCGTGCTGGGCCGTGATTTTAGCTGTGGTATTGCCCGTCTGTCCTTCCCCGATATGCCCCGCCTCCAAAAGAATGGTTTTCACCCCCGCCTCCTGCAGGAAAAAAGCGGTCAGGATGCCCGCCATCCCGCCGCCTATCACCGCCGCTTCTGTTTGTATATGTCCGGAAAAAGCCAGCTTTTCCGGGTTATGGTTCATTTTTTTCCAGATAGAATCCATGCCGTACACCTCTTCCTCGATTCGTCCGATCGCTGCTCAGACCTCTTTCTTTTAGGATGCCTCCGGTTTATGGATTCTATCCGTCATTTTTTTACAAACCCGCAGTCCTGCCAGCAGCAGCAGCGGGAAAATAATGGCGGCCAGCAGACCGGCGGTCAGCCTTCCGTCAAAGGCATCGGATATCATTCCCACCAGCGTGGGGCCGGAGGAACAGCCCAAATCTCCCGCCAGGGCAAAATAAGCAAACATGGCGGTACCTCCCTTGGGACATTTTTCCGCCGCCAGGCTGAAGGTACCCGGCCACATAATACCTACGGACAGGCCGCAGAAGCCGCAGCCGACTAAAGCCAGGACCGGCAGGGGGGACAGGGAAGCCAGCAGGTAGCTGGCAACGCATAAAACACCGCTTGCCGCCATAAACAGAATCAAGTTTATTTTTTCGCTGAACTTGGCGTAAAAGGCCCGGGACGTCCCCATAAAAATGGCAAACATACACGGTCCCGCCAAATCGCCTATGGTTTTAGAAACCTTCAGGCCGGACTCCGCAAATGCGGATGCCCACTGGCTCATAGCCTGCTCCGATGCCCCGGCACATACCATGAGAAGGGCGAATATCCAGAACAGCTTGCCGGAAAGCAGCTCTTTTACAGACATGCTCTCTCCGTCCTCATTCAGGGAACGGACCGGAACGAGGCAGAAATAAACCGCGTTCAACAGCGGGATCAGCGCCCAGATAAAGCTCAGAATCCGCCAGTTGTGTACACCGGCCAGGGCAAAAAACAATGTGGATACCAAGATAACCGCCACATGCCCCCAACAGTAAAAGGAATGCAGCAGGCTCATGGCCGCCGACTTCTGGTCAAACGGGCAGGCCTCCACAATGGGGCTTATCAGCACCTCTATCAGCCCGCCGCCGATGGCATAAAAAAGAATGGCAGCCAGCATGCCGACATAAGGATCCGGCAGCAGATCCGGCAGGCCACCCAGACCGGCCAGGCCGGCCGCCGCAAACACATGTGCGATAATAATCGAGGTCTTATAGCCAATCCGATCCACAAAACGGGGGGACAGCAAATCCACCACTAACTGGATGCCGAAATTAATGGTTACCAGCAATGTTATTTTTTCCAGGGAAATCCCATACGATGCAATAAATGTAGTAAAAAGAAGGGGGACAAAGTTATTGACGATAGCCTGGGTAATGTAACCCAGATAACTGGCATACAGCGTATGCCGATAGCTTTTCAGAACCGATTTTCCTCCGCTGACAACATAGTTTTCCATAGATCTTATCTCTCTTTCCAGTCTCTTGTCTGTCCTCTGTGTCCCAGGGTATCTGCCGGCATCCCGGCCTGCCAGGACAGGTTCTCTGTACGGGCCTTGTAAACCACCCGGCAATTTAGTATTATAGAGTCACTGAAACTATAAAAATAGCGTTTTTTAGTCATAATATGGGATCTTTTTATAACAATCAGGTCATTATGGAGGATTTTTCCCATGAAGCAGCTTACTATAGAAATCGGGGCGGATTTGCAGGAACTGACCAAACACGGATCCAAGGCGTTTCCCTTCCAGGATTACCTGGACGATCTGTCGCTGTACCCGGCCGGATATATTCCGTGGCACTGGCACAGGGAATTTGAATTCACCGCAGTGATCGCCGGCCGGGCATCCTTTCAAATCGCATCGGACACCTATCTTTTAAAGGAAGGGGACGGCCTTTTCATCAATTCCGATGTGCTTCACAGCATTGTTCCCGTAGACTGCGGAAACTGTATCATGTATAATTTCGTCTTTGCGCCGGAGCTTCTGCAATCTGCACCCGACAGCCTTGTCATGGAAAAATATCTGCTCCCGCTCATGAGGAACAAGAGCTTTTCCAGCTATGCATTCCATGGGGAAGATTCCCGGGATGCGGCGTGCGTGCACATCCTGGAATCTCTGTATGAGGTATCGCAGGAAAAAGGATACGGCTTTGAACTGATGATTCAAAGCCATATCCTCTCTTTGTTTCACGCCCTGGCTGCCCGCCGGCCTGCTGCCTTTGCCCCCATCCAGAGCGGGGGAAGGGATGTGGAAATCCTGAAGGAAATGCTGCATTACATGGATCTTCATTATATGGATCCCATTACGCTGAAGGATTTGGCATCCTCTTTTCACATCAGTGAAAGTACCTGCAGCCGCCTGTTCCGGAAACACCTTTCGGTTTCTCCCATCACCTATCTTTTGACCTACCGGATTGAAAAGAGCCTTCCGCTGTTATCCGACACGAAGCAGACCATTACGGAGATCGCTTATGCCTGCGGATTTCACAGCGCCAGCTATTACTGCAAGTTTTTCAAACAGGTCAAGGGCGTATCTCCCCGCTGCTTCCGCAGGCTGGCCTGAGATAGGAAGCGGGAACAGTTTTTTTGTTTCCGGACGCAGAAAAACCCTGCAAATATAGGCAGCCGGCCTTCTTTGCGAAAATCCGGGCCATCAGGACCTCCAGAAGGTGACCGGCACCGCATCGCTTCCATTTTCTCTGAATCTTCATACTTTTCCGCCTTTCTGTTTGGGTGAAATCCGCAATACTGAAACCCATTTCTTAAACGCGTTAAGGGAGAAGAGGTAGCAGATAACGAACTTTCAGCTTTGCCTGCCCGTGATTTGCTCGTCCCTATTGTCCATAAAACGGCTTTTGAGGATTTGCGTGCCTTGTGTCCTGCAGCACTGCCGCCCCGGGAAAAAGGAGGGGTGGGGGATGCCACAGGACACAAGGGACCGTCTGAACTGTTACGAAGTTATACTGTTTGGGAGATAATATATAGCAAAAGAGATTGACAAAATGGGTAACGGCTGTTAAAGTATATTACAGACCAACCGTCGGTTTTAGGAGGTGCAGCATGGGGCGAAATAAACATCCGGAGCAAACACAAGAAAGAATCATTGATGCTTCCATAAAATTATTTATTGAAAAAGGCTATGAGCAGACTACCATACAGGATATTTTAGATGCGCTAAAGCTTTCTAAGGGTGGGCTGTATCACCATTTCAAGTCAAAAGAGGAAATCTTAGAAGCTGTAAAGCATAAAAGGGCACAATGTGCCGCTGATATGCTGCATGATTTAATTGAGAACACCAAGGCAGCCAATGCAAAGGAAAAGCTGAAAAAAATTCTTTATCAGTGGAGCGTGAGCACACAAACGCATTCTTTTGATACCGTTTTGACCTCTCAATCAAACAATCCTCATTTTGTGATGGGTGCTTTGCAAAATGCGGTTAATCAAGATGCCCCTATTATTTCAAAGCTGATTGAGGAAGGGATTACAGATGGTTCGATACAAACCACAGAGCCTGCCTTTTGTGCAGAAATATTTTTACTGCTTCTAAATTTTTGGACTAGTCCTGTGCTTTTTACGCGAAATATAAATGACACCAAAAAACGTCTATACTATCTGCAATCGGTTATGCGCCTTCTTGGATTAGATATAATAGATAATACATTTATTGAGAATATAACAGATGGATATGTTAAAACAGGATTGTTTTAACTATTTATAAGCTAAAATGGCTGTTATAAAACAGTCCATTTTTTTAAAAAGTTAGAAACCGGCAGTCGGTTTTATAAGGAGGAATTGAATGGGCGGAAAAATAGCGATACAAACCACTCGCCTGGCTAAAAGTTTTGGAGGAAATGAGGTTATCAAGGATTGTTCCATGTGCATCAGGGAAGGTACAATCTATGGTTTTCTTGGTGCAAATGGTGCAGGAAAGACCACTATGTTTAAGTTGCTGACCGGATTGCTGACACCTGATTTTGGTGATGTTGAAATATTGGGAGAAAATATGCTTCAATATCGTGACAAGATGCTTTCTCAAATAGGGAGTTTAATTGAGGCCCCCACCTTTTACGAACATCTTTCTGCTTACAAAAACTTAGAAATTCACTCAGAGTATATGGGCGTGGAGGGCTTTGGAGTAGACAAAGCACTTAAAATGGTTGGTCTATCCGATACCCAGGAGAAAGCTTCTTCTAAGTTTTCGCTTGGAATGCGGCAGCGACTGGGAATTGCGAGAGCGATAATTCATAAACCCAAAATTCTGATTTTAGATGAGCCGATTAACGGACTTGACCCTATGGGCATCAGGGCGATGAGAGAATTGTTTTTAAGCCTTGCAAAGGAGTACGGCATAACAATCTTATTATCCAGTCATATCCTAAGTGAAATTGAACACGTTGCGGATAAAATTGGAGTAATCGTTAATGGTACAATAGTATGTGAAACTGACTTGGCAACAATCAAAGCAGAACATAAAAATAGCCTGGAGGACTATTTTTTCACTATCATGAGCGGGGGGAACAGCTATGACAAAACTTATGAAATTAGAACTTGAGCGTATCAATCTGCGTCCTTATTTTATTAGCAGTGCTATATCGGGTATTGTTCTGCTGGTATTTACTTATTTTGTTGCTTATGTGGCACAAGCGGAACAAGAAGTACAGTTTATGAACTATGGAAATATCTTTATGTTTACGGGTGCAATTTCTATAATTCTTTTTGGTATTTTGTCAGCAACGATGTACGCAAAACTGATCGTTGAAGAATATTCAGGCAAACGGTTAGCACTGCTTTTTTCCTATCCTGTTGGCCGCAAAAAAACATTTATGGCAAAAATACTCATTGTTCTTTTATTTGTAATGCTATCCATGTTCTTTAGCACAGTGTTGTCTGTCGGTATTTTCGTCCTGACCGAAGCTTTTTCCCCAATTGTATCGGACGTTATGACGAGTGACATCATAATAACAGCTTTCTGTAATCTGCTTGTTTCTTTCGTCGCTGTCAGTGCAATCGGACTACTGTCTATGCGTATCGGATTTATAAAAAAATCCATCTCAGCCACGCTAATCAGTGCGTTTATATTGTTGGGTATTTATGGAAATATATCTATTAGCAACGTGGGAACACCAGCTATTTCTTTGATAATTATTGGTATTTCTTTAATTGTTATATTGATCGTACTTGTTACCTTATCCCGTAAAATTAATCATATGGAGGTAGAATAAATGAAACAGGACAAAATTTCTGAAATCACAAGAAAAGCCATAGAGGTACCTATGGAATTTACGCAGTCGCTTATGGAAAAGACAGAAAGGGTAAAAACACCTTCTCCAAAAGTGGATAAAATCGGGCGGGCTATCGGTGCTTGTACCGGTGCGGTACTGTTGCTTACGGGCAGTGCCGGGCTATTGTTTGGGAAAACTTTATGGGCGATAGGAGCATTATCCGCAGGAGCAGTCACGATATTGTCCAATATCATTTATTTGGGAAAAACAAAGGATAATTGAATCGAAAACAGGCTGTTAGTCTCAACAGCCTGTTTCTGCCCCCGGTTTACTAAACACCGGCACATATTTCCATTCTTTACAAACGGCGCACCCCCGGATCTGCTGCATGATATTCCTGATTCCAATACCCTTTCGGATGTACCTTGGTACGATACCGGTTATGCGGTACCGGTATCGGATCAGCTGCCTTCATCATACTCTCCGCCAACGCTTGAAGCATCTTAGTTTTTATTGAATTATACTCCGGTATGTCCCACAGATCATATCGTTCATAAGGATCTTTTGCCACCTCATACAAATGTCCGTTTCCCATCATATCCAGCTGTAAATGATACCCGTCCTGCCAAACAGCCCGTACTTGCCCGCATTGCGTCCAGGTATTAAGGCAATCATAGGTAACACCCGAATGCAGCGCCCCTTCCGCTTCCAATGTCAGTCCGTCATTCTCATCCCAATATAATCCTCCATACCCGCTCTCGGCATAGGCGCTAACAAACTCCTTCTCAGGAATATTTTTATTCTCCAACAGCGTAAGAATGCTCTTCCCCTGTATCCCGAAGGGAAGCCCTATCCCGAGCATATCACATACAGTCGGCAATACATCTACCATATTGACATAATGATTATTGTCTTTTCCCCGGCCTGTAATCCCCGGACCTCTCCATATCATGGGAATCCGTGTAAGAAGCTGGGGTAGATCCGGCCCTTTCCTAAGCAGTCCGTATTCCCCTGCAAAATCCCCGTGATCGGATAAAAACAACACTATCGTATCCTCTTCTATATTACGCTGTCTTAACCCTTCAATCAAACGCTTAAACTGATCATCAATCAATCTGAGCATTCCGTGGTAATTGGAACGTGAACGCAGGATTCTTTTTTCTATATCATTTCCCAGAACCTCTTCCCAGTTCTCACGAAGCCTGCTGAAACGTTTTCCTTTTAACGGCAGGATTTCTTTTCCCGCATGGACTTCCGGCAGTTTCTCCGGCGGGAACATGTCAAAATATGGTTCCGGTACCTGATAAGGATTGTGAGGTTCTGCAAACGAAACCCATGCAAAAAATGGCCTTCCTTCCTCCACACCGTCTATAAATTCCAATGCGGAGCTTACGTTTCTGTACGGATGCTGTACCTCAATCCCTCCGGGCGATGGATAGTCCACCTCCATATGTCTTGTTTTACAGAGAAATTCAGCAAATTCGCTCTGTGCATCGGTGCTGTTAACTTCTCCTTCGTGTCCCAAATGGCCGTTTTCTTCACAAAAATCAAAATCTTCCGTACTGCGGTGTGAATGATTTTTTCCGCACAGAGCCGTCTTATACCCATTTTCCTTAAGGACATCCAAAAGATCCCTTGTATAAAGCGCATCTACCGCATTATGATTAGTCCGTACCCTGTGCGCTTGGGAATATCTCCCGGTAAACATACTGACCCGCGCAGGCATACAGGTAGGGTTGGAAGTATATGCACGTTCGAAATCCACTCCGCCTTCCGCCCACTTGTCTAAAAATGGCATTGTGTCAAGCTCATATCCGCAGCTCTTGCGCAAATCCGCCCTCTGCTGGTCTGTCATTACTATAATCAGATTTTTTGCTCTCTTCTCTTTCATTCTGATATTTCCTTTACCCCTTAATTGCTCCTATCATAACCCCTTTTACAAAATATTTCTGTACAAAAGGATAAATAATAAGCATTGGTATACTTGATACAACTATAGCAGAATATTTAATTGCCTCGGACATTTTTATTTTTTCCGCCATTCCCACATCATTCGTCCCCATTTGTTCGGTCTGCCCAAGCAAAAGAATATTTCTCAGGATAATCTGTAACGGATATTTATTATCATCTTTCAGATATATCAACGCATCAAAATATGCATTCCAGATCCCAACGGCATAATATAAGATTAACACGGCAATAATTGCCTTGGAAAGAGGGATAACAATCCGTAAAAGCATTTGTATATTCCCGCAGCCGTCAAGTGTAGCCGACTCATACAATTCCTCAGGGATGCTGTTTTCAAAAAAGGTTTTAGCCACTATTAAATTGTAAGTGGATATTGCGGATGGAATCAGTAAGGCCCAAATCGTATTATACATACCTAAATCCCGCACCAGCAAATAAGTTGGCACCATTCCTCCGCTGAAATACATTGTAAAAAGGATAGCCATCATAAAAAGATTTCTGCCCGGCAGTTTCCTTCTTGACAAAGGATATGCTGCTATAATTGTCAAAACCACACTGATAAAAGTTCCGCTTACGGTGTAAAAACAGGAATTAAGAAAACCTCTCCAGATATCTTCATTCTCAAAAACCATCGTATAAGCTTTTAATGTGATTCCTTTGGGCAGCAGCAGCACCTTTCCTTTTATTACAAGATCCGGATCGGAAAAAGATGCTGCAACCACAAAAAGGAGAGGAATCAGCACTAGCAAAACAATAAGAAGTCCCATTGCATAAATGATTATATTAAAAAATAAATCACTTTTTAATTTTCTTTTCAGCGCATTCATCATATCTCCCTTCTACCACAAACCTGTTTTGGTTGTTTTCTTACTGATAGAATTGGCACTTATCAATAATATAAAATTTATGACAGAATTGAACATTCCTACGGCCGTACTATAACTGAACTGCCCTTTTTGAATCCCATTTTTATAGATAAAGGTGGATATGATTTCACTGGAAGATAACGTGACACTGTTCTGCATCAGCAATACCTTTTCAAAACCTACAGACATTAAATTTCCGATTCTCATAATAAACATAATAAGAATCGTGCCCATGATGCAGGGAACGGAAATATGAATAATTTTCTGCATTCTTGTGGCTCCGTCTATAGAAGCCGCCTCATACAGTTCCTGATCCACTCCCGCAAGAGCCGCAATATATATAATTGCATTAAATCCCATAAACTGCCATACATTGGAAAATACATACAAAGGCTGGAAACAGGAGGGCTTCGACATGAAATCCACCGATACCGCCCCGAAAAATCCTGTCAGCTTATTAAACAAACCATAATCTTTATTTGAAAACAAAGTCAGCATGCTTACAATAACGACTACCGATAAAAAATTAGGCATATACGTTATGTTCTGTATTATTTTCCTGAATTTTATACTCTTGATCTCATTGATCAGAAGCGCCAGAATAATCGGCATGGGAAATCCAATCAGCATCGTAAACAGACTGAGCGATATTGTATTCCATAAAATATCCCCAAAATAATAAGAACCGAAAAACTGTTTAAAATATGTCACCCCGGCCCATGGGCTGCCTGCTATTCCCAGACTGGGATTAAATCTTTTAAAAGCAATCTGCAGCCCATACATAGGGATATATTTGAATACGATATACCATACCAATGGCACCATCAATAACGCATACAGACTGCTGTATCTCTTGATATTTTTCAATTTTTCTTTCATCAGTCCCCCAAAGCCTTCTGGTATATCTCTTCCAATTCCCTGATGCCGATTTGCTCAAGCGTTGCACAATATTCATCCCATTTATCAAAGTCCCATTCACCGATAATGAACTTCGTTACAGATTCATCCCTGTAATTCTGTAAATCCTGTTCGATCGCTATCACTCTTTCCGTATCCTCCATGCTGACAGACGGTTTTGCATAAACCTTCTCCGGCAGGAAACCGGTAAGCACCTTCGTAACTTCCTTCGTGTGATCGCTGGCGACTGTGCCATCTGTCTTATCCGTTATCAGACAGGGAAAGCCTTTTCCGGGCACTAAATTAATTTTACCAAGAGCTGTCATAAAGCCCTCTTCCGCATTCAAAATCTCATCCTTAAACCTTGGGATACCGGCATCGTCAAAGGTATACGTTTCCCCCTCCAGGCCGTAATTAAAGAACAGGCTTCCCTCTTCACTATAAAAGTAATCCACCCATCTGATAGCAGCTTCCGGATTACTGCATGTATTGCTCAGGGCAAAAGCACCGCCTGTTACACCGGTATTTACATTGGCCCAAAGCTGTTTGCCATCCGGTCCCTTTAAGGGTTCGTATCCCACATAATCCAATTCACAATTCAGAAAAACATCCGAATAAGGCATGTACATGGCACCAAATAATTCACCTGCAAGATTACTTCTCCACGCCGGTCTGTCATTTTTATAATAATCCTGCCATAACAGGCCTTCTTCATACAGCTCATTCATATATTGAAGATATACTTTAAACGCATCATCACATAACCAGTTGTGAAGCTTCCCTTCCTTGTCCACATTATAGGTATCTTTCATTTGATACTGTAATCCGAAAGAACCTCCCAATACATAAATGGAGCTGGGTTCGCGCACGCCTAAGGGAATCTCATCTTTTTCTCCATTCCCGTTAGGATCTCCATCCCTGAATGCAATCAGCACCTCCTTAAATTCCTCATAATTAGTGGGAATATCCAATTTCAGCTCATCTAACCATTTCTTATTAATCCACTGTTTAAAATCAATACGTCCCGTGGCACTGATATCAATCTGCGGAATTGCATATATATGGCCGTCGGAAGCTGTTATTGCCTGCCTCATTAACGGATTTTCCTCTAAAACCCGGGTCAGATTGGGCGCATATGTGTCAATCAAATCTTCAAGGGGCATAAGCTGATTACTTGTAACTCCATAAGTGGCAATCTGATTGTCAGTCAGCCAGCACCTTAAAAAAACATCCGGCAAATCGTTTGAAGCAAACAGAAGCTGCAGATTTTCCTGAAAACCGTCTGCAGGGACCTCCTGATAATCCATGCGGACATTGGTCATCTTTTCATATTCCTTCAGCACCATTACCTCATCCCAATCAGCCTGGTTCTGATCCCGCTGTCCGTAAACAGTCAGGGTGACCGGTTCCCTGACTACAGGGAATCCTTCCATATTGAGTCCGTCCGGACCCTCTGTTTGCGATGATTCCGCCGCGGTCTGCTGCCCTTCCTCTTCCACTCCCGCGGCCGGTTTATCGTTTTTTTCCGATTGGCACCCAGCCAGCAGACTTCCGGCTAATGCCACGCACAGCAGTAACGAAATACCTTTTCTCATAAGACCTTCCTCCATTTCCGTTATTTGTTACTGTTTCATGGTAGCATAGTTTCCCTGTGTGTTTTTTTGAAAATGATTGTTATTTTTTACTTTTCTATCATGTATTTTTACTATCCCTGAAAAATTCCTTCGGTGTTTTTCCCGTATAATCTTTAAATGTCTTAAAGAAAATACCGCAGCTGTTAAAGCCGCACTGATATGCTACCGTTTTTAATGGAATTCTGTCTAATACCAGTTTTTCTGCTTCTTCTATTCTTACTTTTTTCAGATATTCCGTCACGGTATATCCTGTTTCAGAATGAAATACCCTGCTCAAATAGGAACTGTTGACTCCTATATCTGCCGCCATTTTACTCAGGCTGATATTCTTATAAAAATTCTCCTGTAAATAGTCAATTGCGTTTGTAACAATTATTGAATAATTCTGAAGGGAATCCTGCCGGCTCTTGATTTCTCTCAGTACATTGCCGTATAATCCTGAAATATTCTCACTTAAAGCCAACCGCTTTTTTCCTTTCGTATAGTCAAACAAATCATAATTCTTCGGTATAAAATCAAGCTTAATTCCGTACTCAGTTGTCGCCTTTTCCAATAATTCTATCAATTCTTTTGTAACCATAAAACACAGGCTGGTGTTATCCTCCGGGATCTGTCCATAAATATCTTTTATAATATCTACAGCCTCTTTTATATTCGGCTGTTCTATCACCGACAAAATCCTTTTTTGCTGATGAATCGTCAATGATAATTGCGTATCTATCGACCTATCCGCTTTTTCCGTCGTTTCCACTCTATGAAGCACATAGGACTTTAACGCATTGTCACTGAAGAAAAACGGACAATACCAGACTGATGTTCTCATTTCATACAGGCTCTTTATGCTGTCTGAGCCAACTAAATGATGATATTCAAGAATTTCCCTCATCTTCTTTTCCGAGTTTTCTTCATAAAAACGGACGAGAATAACAAATAAATTTTCTTCGTGATGAACAGCCAGGATATCCATTTTATCCGTGGATAATCGCTCAAATATTTTACATATTCCCTCCGCTATATTTTCCTTGGCTGTACGTGAATATTTCTTAACAAAATCCACCTTTTCTATCATAACTGCTTTCTTCGAATTATCAGAGGTAAAAGGGTTCCCCCCGTCTCCGAATATCCACTCGTCCGCCCGGTGTCTTAATTCCTTCTTTATATCCCACAATGTCCTGTCTTTTCTGCGTTTCCCTATTTCTTCCAGCACATTGTGAAGAAGTTCTTCTGTCAGCCTGCTCTTCAGGATATAGTCCCTTGCGCCATTTTTCAAAGTCTCTCTTACAAAATCGTAATCATCATAACCGCTTACTATTATCATTGAAATCTGCGGATACTTTCCTGCAACTATTTTGGAAAATTCCACTCCGTTCCTGCCGGGCATTGAAATGTCAAGAATTATGATATCCACCTCTTTTTTGGCAAGAATTGGAAGCGCTTCTTCCGCATTTCCTGCTTCCCCAACCAGTTCGTATTCGCCGTGTCCGATAAACTCCATTGATTTAATATAGTTTCGAAACACTTTTTCATCATCTACCACTACCATTTTAACCGGCATTTTTGTCTTGTCCCCCTCACAGGTATTGCTCCACATATAGTGGAAGAGTCAACTCTATACATGTAAAAGTATTTTGATAACTGTAAATATTTCCTCCGTATTCTTCTCCGAATAATAGCTTTATTCTTTCAAATACATTGGATATCCCAACCCTTCGGAACCTTGATTTCTTATTTTTATAGATCCCTTCCTGTAATTCCTGCAATCTGTTTCTGGCAATCCCTTTCCCGTTATCCAATATTTTTACTACTACGGCATTTTCGTCCCTGTAAACCTTAATATTAATCACCCCTTCTTCTTTGTCGGCAATACCATGAATCAATGCGTTTTCAACGATTGGCTGCAGCAGAAGCTTAGGTATCTGATATGCCCACAATTCTTCTTCCACATCCCAAATCAGGGAAAAATCGCGGGTATACTTAAAACGTTCAATCAGGATATAATTATCGATATATTCTTTTTCTTCCCAAAGCGTTATAAACTCTCTTTTATTAGATAACACACTCCTGAATAACTCCGATAATGCGATTGCCACCCTTTCTATTTCTTCTTCTCCCCGCATGTGGGCTACATATTGGATACTGTTAATGGAATTATATAAAAAATGGGGTTCTATCTGTGCATCTAAAAATTTCTGTTCCGCCTCCTTTTTTACTATTTCTTTTTCCTTTATCTCAATCATGAGCTTTGCTATTTGATCCATCATTCTGTTAAATGTATCCGCCAAAATCCCAATCTCATCTCTTGTTTGTACGGACACTCTTACTTCCATATTCCCTTGTCTGATTTCCTCCATATTATTGGATAATTGCTTAAGATTCCGGCATAATTTCCGTGATAAAAAAACAGAACAGAAAACGGCAGCCGCAGCAGCACAGAACCCGATAATTATAAATTTTAATTTTAATTTCTCTGCATCTTTTGACAGGACACGATAAGGTATCAGTACGGATATTGACATAAAACCTGTGCCGGATTTGTTTCTTATGTAATACTGTTTTTCCCCGTTTATTTTTATATAGCCCGTATCCTTTTCTTTTTTCCCAATCATCTGCAGGATATGCGCTGTTTCTTTCTCATCCCCCCTATTACTATAAAAAACCGTATCCTCCGGAATAGTTATAATAACGGTAGAAGTTCTTAACGGCTCCATATTATACGCATCTACCAGAAAGTCATACTTTAAGTTTATCATTCCGGTTGCTTTTATCTCATTTTTATAGTAAATAGGCCAGCAATAAATAACCGAATTTTTCTTTCTGTCATAAATAATCCCGGCTCTTTCTGAACGCAGCGCAATCTGTATATCCTCTTCCTGCAGGTCTTTCCGTACAATTAAGTCCTGACTCGCCTGGTATACCGAGCCATTCCTGGTAACAATCATTATATCCGCAATATACTCTTTCTGTGTCATTAAACCTGACAGGAAGTTGGTAATACGCTTTTTTTGAAGGAACCGGTCATAAGAAACTTCACTGGTCAGCTCATTATTCAGGATGGGGTAAATCATATCATTACTCACTGCAATAGAAAGAGAAATTTTTCTTGCTTCCCCTATCATGTTATCGAAATTTTGATCTGCAAACCTGATGTACTGTGTCAAATAGCTTTCAGCTATTTTCCTGTAAGAATTAATTTCCGTATAATAAGATAAAATAAGCGAAACCATTGTTATTCCTAGGGCAAGAGATAAACAGACAGTCAATATTTTACTTTGTATCGTAAAGCTTCCCCGCAGCACACCCTTTTTATTGTTTTTTAGATTCATCCATTCCCGCCTCCCATATACTACTCTTTTATAGTAAATATACAATAGAATAATAGATCGGTGCAAATAAAAAAGGCAAAATCCACCAAGATCCTGCCCTTAACTCTCCATGCAATTATACGCAACGTTCTCTGCGGGGGTCTGCTGAAATCGGCGTGGGAAGCCGGGATTATGAACTCGTTATCCTGCAGGCCTGTTAAACCGGTCCGTATATTTGCCGCAAAGGCCATAAAAAAAGACGGACAGCGGTTATCCAAGGCCGCTGCCCGTCTTTTTTATGCTTCCCGTTATCTCCTGTCAGCTGCGTTCCAGACACAAAAAGCAAAGTCCCGGAACCCTAATCCGCGATCCTTCCGGCTGTACCAGACAGCCCTCAGCGCAGCTTTCCCCTTCCGTTTCATGGGCCATCCGGCCGCATCCCTGCAGGCCGTCCCGGCAGGTCCAGTTTCCTTCCGGCAGCAGCGTATCACAGGCGCTTCCTGAATGGTTAATAAGATAGAGTTGCTGTTTCCCGGTAACCGTCTTTACAGCCAGGGCAAACAGCTTCTCGTCCCCGGTCCGGGTCTTTGCTGCAAAGCAGGGCTCGAACACGCGGGCAAACAGGGCGAATACCTTGCCCATGCAGGACAGATAACAGCTATCCTTGGTAGCCTCGATTATGTTCTGTCCCCAGGTATTGCACATATTATTGAAATTGGCAAGGGCAAATTCCCCGCCGTAGCTGATATAATCCAGCAGCCTTCGGGCGCCGTTGAGGGCATAGTTCCAGCTGATCTGCTGGACGCCGAAAATATTGGCGTAGTCGTTGGTCACCTCACCGTGCCATCTGAAATCAAGAGGCATCCGCGGATCTTCAAAAGGTTCCGGGCTGTGGCAGGAGGGAAGCCACTCCGTATTTACCAGCTTCAGATTCGTCTGGTTCTTCCGGTTATATTCCCGGATTACGGGCAGTATTTTATGGACAAAATCCGGGCTGCCCTGTCTGTATATGACATATTGGATATCTTTTCCTGCGATCTCCAGCATTCCCGGGAGGAACTCCGGTTCATAGGCATAAGCCGCCAGCATCAGCTCGATGCCGGGATCCGCCAGGCGCATTTCCCGGGCAAACTCCACACATTGGCAGGCATACTGCTGCGCCGTCCATTTTCTTCCCGGTTCGTTATCCATTTCAAACAGCTTCACTCCATAGGGCCTGGGATTTCCGTTCAGCATACGTCGGCGGCCCATCCCCACGGTTTCAGGCGCATTCAGGTATTCCACCAGCTGCCTGGCTTTAAAGGGATCGGAGGTCATCATGTTAAAGCAGATCTGGGGTTCGAAACCAACCAGGGAAGAAAGGTGCAGGAATTCATCCAGCCCCACATCATTTTCCTCCAGCCCTCCCCAGTAAAAGCTGGGCTGGGGTTCTCTGGTATCCCTGTCTCCGACGGAGCTTTCCCAATTATAGAAGCTGACAAAGCAGCCGCCCGGGAACCGTACCACGCTGGGAGATGCCTCCTTCAGCTTTTCCACCACATCCGCACGCCAGCCGCCCAGGTTGTCGGCAGGCATCAGGGAAGCAAAGGCCAGGATCAATGTTCCCGGGAACGCAAAGGTAAGGCGGATATCCGTAACCGTATCTTCCTCCGCGGTCCATTCCCATTCATACAGCCGCGGAACCGTTGTCAGGGAAAAACGGGTACACTGTGTTCCGATTGCCACTCTCAGTTCTTCCGCTTCTTCTTTGTGGATAGTATCCCCGAATCCGTTTAACCCGGCTTCGCTCAATCTGCCGCGGATTCCGGCAAACAGACGGAAACGGTAGGTCTTTCCCTGCTTCAGATGGATCCCTTCCTGTCTGAGGCCGCATTCTTTGCCGTCCGTATTCTCCAGTAAAAGGGAAGTGGTCCCCTTATAAGTATGTGTACCGCAGGTATGCGCCATTGCCGGAGTTCCCACCGGCTGCCAGTCATTTTCCTCATAACCGCTGTGCCAGAAAGGCGCCCCGCTGTTATAGTGTTCTTTATCCAGTCCGAGCCATTCCCATGTGGCGATTTTGATTGCAGGCACCTGCCGGAACGCGCGGTTATACAGCATCTCGCTCCACATCCCGTTCACCTGCCGTCCGAAGCCCGACTCAATAAAGTTGCCGAAAATCCGCCGGTCCACCGGCTCTTTTGTCCATTCCTTTTCTACTTGAATCACTGCCATCCTATTCTCCTTCTCCCTCTTTTTTCCAGAGTGTGCTAATCCCGCATACAATGCGCCGGACGAACGCGGCTGCAGAACCCAATGCCTGCCGCAGGCCGCAAAGGGCCGTCTGAACCGTACCTTCATTCTGGCACATTTTCAACCGCAGGGCAACTACCCTTTTACCGATCCTACCATAACGCCTTTTTCAAAAAACTTCTGGGCAAAAGGATACATGATAATCAGAGGCAGTGCCGACAGCACCATACAGGCCAGTTCGATTGTCTTGTAGTTGGCTGAGGAATTGGATACCGTGGTCAGCACGGAAGCCGCTCCCGCACTCATGGTTTCACCCAGCTGGGCGGCGGAGGCGCTGGCCTTGGTGATGGAAAGCATGTAATAGGACAGCGTCTGGATTTCCGATGATTTGGTATAATACAGGGTCTGGGTATAATCATTCCAGGTAGCCACTGCCGTAAAGATGCCCAGCGCGCTGATAACAGGCTTGGACAGAGGAATGACCAGACGGAAAAATATCGTATACTCGCTCGCCCCGTCGATTTTGGCCGACTCAAACAGGGATTCGGGGATCGCTTTGAAATTGGTGTTAAAAATGATGACGTTATAGAAGCCGCCGAACAGCGCAGGCAGGATATACACCCAGTAGCTGTTGTAAATATGCATGGCGTTGAACAGGATAAAATAGGCGATAACGCCGCCGTTTAAGTACATGCTGATAAACCCCAGCACTGTGTAAAATTTCTTTCCCACCAGATTGTCCCGGGAAAACCCATAAGCAAACATGGCGGTAAATAGAGTCTGCACCACCGTGACAATCACAGTCCGGGAGAGTGTGATACCGAAGGCCCGGAATATTTCCGGATTTTTCAGCACGGATTTCCAGCTCTCCAGGGAAAATTCTCCTGGCAGCAGCATGGCATAGCCGTCTTTGGCAATAGCCTGGGCGCTGTTCAGGGAATTGATCAGGGAATACCATACCGGATACACCGTGATCACCATAATGAGTATCATAACTATCGTCAGGAGAACGGAAAAACGTTTCTCCCTTCTTGATTTGATTTTATTCATAGGAAACCTCCGCTTTCCGTTCAGAACAGGCCGCTGTCCGTCAGCTTGTTGGATACAAAGTTGGCAGTTGTCAGCAGGATAATTGCCAGTATGGATTTAAAAATGTTAACGGCCGCCGCCATACCGAACTGCAGCTGCTGCAGGCCTACTTTATAGATGTAGGTGTCAATGACTTCACTTCGTTCCAGGTTAAAAGAATTCTGCAGCACATAGAGCTGATCGAAGTTGTTGTTCATGATGCCCGCAACGGCGAAGATTACCATAATCACAATAGTTCCCTTGATACAGGGAAGGGTTACGTAGCGCATTTTCTGCAGTCTGCCTGCGCCGTCCAGATCCGCGGCCTCATACAGCTCCTGATCCACGCCGGATATGGCTGCGGTATACAGGATGGTACTCCATCCCAGTTCCTTGACCAGATTGGAAAGAATAGCTATCGCCCAAAAATACCGGGGCTGGGCCATAAAGACGACAGGCTGGGAAATGATCCCCAGCTTCATCAGAATCTGATTGAACAGACCGCCGTCACCGCTCAGAAGCGTAATGACGATCCCTCCGAATACTACCCAGGAAATAAAATGGGGCATATAGGTCACTGTCTGGACAAAGCTTTTAAATCTGGGACGGGCGATTTCATTGATGAATAAAGCAAACAGAATCGCCATCACGATATTCACCAGATTCCCAATCAGATTGATTCCCAGGGTATTTACCAGCATACGCTTGAAGTCAAAGTTACCGAATATGACCTTGAAATTCTGGAAGCCATACCAGGGACTGGTGAATACCCCTTTGATTCCTTCTATGACACTGTAATTCTTAAAAGCCAGCAGCAGGCCGAACAGCGGCACGATACTGAACAGCAGCATCAGAACGGTTCCGGGCAGCATGAGGGTATGCAGCTGAAGCTGTGTGGCCCTGTCGTAGCCCAGGCGGAACCCTTTCCTTGTTTTTTCTTTCCTTTTCATGTAAAACCTCCGTCTTTCATCAGGCTGCCGCCCGGTAAGCCGGGCATGGGATTTATTTGTACAAATCGGCATTCACATCTTCTATGCTGCTGCCTTTCTTTTCACAGTACTCCTGATATACCTTGTTGTATTCCTCATCGATGGCTGTGATTTCATACTGGTTCAGCGTATCGAGCATATTCCGGTATTCTGTCTCAAACACTTCGTCGGAAGCTGCTGTTACGATCTTCGCCTTCTGGGATTCCAGGTAATTCTTTATCTGGGACAGTTTGATCCCCAGGTCGCTGGAGGGTTCAATCACGGTACTGTTCTTGAAACCGAGCAGGGATTCATCATAGATATAAGTATCTTCGTAATTTCCCAAAGCCGGCATCAGGGAAACCTCAACGCCTCTGTTGCTGGCAGGATCGGGAACCGGCTCCGTATTTCTTTCAAAAGAGGTGTTGGCAAACGGCCACATCAGCACATTATTGTCATAATCCTCCGCCAGCTTTGTTGTCCCTTCTTCCGTTCTGGTCACAATTCCTTTTTCATCGATCGTATAATCCGTGCCTTCCATCCCGTAATAATTGATGAGCAGGCCTTCTTTGCCTGACGCCCAGCTTAACAGCTTTGCTATCTTCTCCGGCTCCTTACAGTCTTTGGATACCAGGGTCTGAATCCAGCCGGTCCCTGCGGACTGGTTTACGGGCATAGCCGGTCTGGCGCCATTGGATGCAAGAATCGGGCCGTAGGAAACCCAGGGCATATTGGTCTTGTCCTGCTGTGCCTGGTTTCCAATCCAGCAGAATACTCTTTTGGCATCCAGATAGGTTTTCAGTGCCGTTTCATCTATGGTGAGGGTATTGACATCCAGATAGCCGTCCTGTACCAGATTATTCAGGAACTTCAGGCCGTTTTTGTATCCGGGGCTCAGTTCCATATGTCTGTAGCTGCCGTTTTCATCCACAGGCACCGCGCCGAAGTTCCATGACACGATACTATCCAGGCTGCCGGTAATCCACAAATTACACTGCAGTACCACAGGCAGCACACTTTGTCCGTCAACCTGGTAACCGGAGGTTTTCACTTTTTCACAGGCCGCATAAAAGCCTTCCTCCGTCCGGACATCCTCCTGTGTTATTCCCAGGGCATCCATAATCTCCTTATTGAACATAATACAGCTGTTGCTGCCTTTTTCCACCACATCGATCCAGACCTGATCATCCGGAGGGAATACTTCCCGGTTATCTTTGGACTCCATATGGCTGGGATAGGAATACCAGCCGCCGTAGGTATCGGTCAGCGCCTGCTTGATATCCTCCGGGAAATCCTTCAGCAGATGGGAATCGGGATCATAGGTTTCCAGGAAGGTTTTCATATCCCACACCTTATCCGCAGCCACCAGCTGCTTATACATATCCGCATCGGTGATGGACATCACATCCGGAAGCTCTCCTGAGGCGATCATCAGTCCCAGCTTGGTGGACGCGTCTGTGGGCGGCTGCTCGATTTTCAATGTAAGGCCGAAATTTTCTTCTATATATTTGGTAGCGGGTGACTCCTTCGTGGACCAGTTTGCCGTCGCCGGTCCCCAGCCGGAGACATCGGAAAACCAGTAAAGCTCGCTTGTTTCTCCCGAAGCGGCCGCAGCTGTGTCCGCCTGCGCGGTTTCCCCGGCCGCTTCACTCTGTCCTGTCTGTGTACCCGATGCCCCGGTTTCGGCAGAGCCGCAGGCTCCCAGGCTGAAAGCCATCACGCCGGCCAGCATCATTGCGCAGAGGCTTTTTGTGTTCCTTTTCCCTGTTTTTCTTCTCTTCATAAACCTTTCCTCTTTCCTTCTGAATTTCCGGCGCCTTCCGGCGTATCAACGCAGGGAGGCCGGACCGTTTCTGACTGCTTCATTCTACTATCCCCGGGATTTCCTTTGTATGGATATACTTTTAGATTTTTGTCACATATTTAGATTTTTGTTACCGTCCACGGCCTCCCCGGGTACAGAGAGGTCGTGAGCGGTAACGGATTTTACCTGGTATAAAAAGAATAGCCGCGGCATTCTCCCCGCGGCCCCATCCCTATCTATCGGTTTCCACTACTTTTTTCGAATCGGACAGGTATATGTACCGATCCGCCCCTTCCTCCTACAGCTGCCTGCGGTATGCCGCCGGGCTGATTCCGGTTGCTTTCTTATAAACCTTGGTAAAATAAAAATAATCGGGATAACCCACCCGTTCCGCTATCCGCTCGATGCTGTCATTGGTGGTGCGCAGATATTCCTGGGCTTTGCGGATCCGGATTTCCACCAGGTGCTCGCTGAAGCCTTTTCCTGTCCTCTTTTTAATGAGACTGCTGATATAGCTTTCACTCATTTTAAACTCGCCCGATAATACCTGAAGGGTGAGCGGCTGTGCGTAATGCTCCTGTATGTATTTCACCATTGCCTGTACCTGCAGCTTTTCCGACTGGTATCCCTCTTTCTGGCGCTCTTCCCCGGCTCCCGGCCCCCGCTCCGCTTTTTTCTCATCCAGACGCCGCTTAACCTTATCCAGATATTCCGTCAGTTCCTTCTCCTCCACCGGCTTCACCAGATAACCGGCACAGCCGAACTGCAGCGCTTTTCTTGCATATTCGAAATCCGTATACCCGCTGACCAGCAGTACCTCCGATTGGAGGCCGCCGTCCCGGATCGTCTGCAGCAGGGTGAGGCCGTCCATTCCGGGCATACGGATATCGGAAATAATCAAATCCGGGTTGGTTCTGTTAATCCTCGCCAGGGCCTGTTCCCCATCCTCCGCCTCGCCGCTGACAGCAAAGCCGTAATCACTCCACGCTATCATATTTTTAAGTGTCAGCAAAGCCCATGGCTCATCATCCGCCAAAAACACATGGTACATATCATCTTCCTCCCACCGGTAAAACCATCCTTATTTCCGTACCTTCCCCTTCTCTGCTTTCTAAGGTAAATACCGCATCCTGCCCGTAAAAAAGCCGCATACGTCTGTAAACATTCAGGAAACCAATCCCGTGCCCGTTATCCGGTATGGTTTCTTCTCTGTCAAAGCATTCCATCGCCCATCGCAGTTCCTTTTGCTTTTCTTCCGGAATACCGCATCCATTGTCTTTTACCCGTACCACAAGCCTGCGTTCCTCCTGCCAGACATCCACCCGCACCGTGCCTTCCCCAACCTTTGTCTCCAGTCCATGGAGCACCGCGTTCTCCACCAGGGGCTGCATCAGCATTTTAGGGATTTTAATCAGGAATACCTCCCGGGAAGCATTCACCTCTACTTTATGCTTCCCGTTAAACCGGTACCGGATAATCTGGGCATATCTCTGCAGGTTTTCCAGCGCTTCCCTCACGGTCACCGTTTCCTCCCCCTGCACGCTGTACCGGAAAAAGCTGGACAGGGCCATGGTCAGATCCGCAATTTCCTTTTCCCCGTGATACAAGGCCATCCCCCGGATACAATTGAAGGTATTATATAGGAAATGAGGATTAATCTGGCTTCTGTAAGCGATCATCTCCGTCTGCTTCTTGGCATACTCCATCTCCAGATATCTGCGTTTGGATTCCAGGATCTCGTCGTTCAGCTCTTCAATATCGTCAAGCATCTGATTCATTTTCCGGGCCATTTCCCCGATTTCGTTATCCTCAAGCACCTCAATGCGCCGGTTGGTATCCTTCGTAAACCCCTCCATAAAAGCTATCTGCCGGGAAATCGGATACAGAATGTGCCGGTAAAGCATGGCGCACAGGAAAACCATCATGGACACGACCGCCAGAAAAGTAACATACGTAATCTTGCGCATCTGGGAAGCCCCCGACAGCAGCGCCTTTTTGGGAATGACATTTACGATCCTCCAGCCTGTGGCCCCTACATAATCCGCATACACAAGCCTGCTCTTATCCTCCCGATCCGTCTCATACTCCCCGTAGTAATCCTCCCACTTTCCCGCCCTGACAATCGCCCTCCCGCTCTTGTCGACAAGCGCGATTGCCGATTCCGCATTCAGCAGTGCCCTGTCCACAATCTCCTGAAGATTTCCCACATTAAACAGCAGGTAGGCGCTGCCCAGCATAGTATAGCCTCCCGCCTCCTCCTTAAAAATAGGCATGCCCACTTCAAAACAGGCCTGTCTTGTGGTTTCATCCCACATCCTTCCCGAAAAATTCAGCATCTCATTCAGCTCCAGATCCGGCTTGTCCAGAAATACATTCCCTAAAGCAAATATGAGCTTTCCGTCTTTGTCATAAAAGATGATATTCTCCAGATTCCGGTTAATCCTCCGGTTCATACCCACCATACTCTGGACATTCTCCAGCATCTGAAGCCTCTCATACACCTCTGCAGCCTCCAGGAAAGAAAGCACCGATTCATTCTTCACCACGTTCATCTGCATATTCTTAAGTTCTTCCTCGAACTGCTCCATCTGCTCCCTTGCCTGCTTATAAACCACCCGGGAAGAGTTCCGGGACTGTTCCATCGTGGTGGAATTGGCAATATATCCGATAACAAGAAAAGACAGAAAAAGCACCGTCCCCATGATAATAAAAATACCCACATACTCGTGAAGCAGCCTTTTATGTCTCTCCCGCAGCCTTTCCGTTAAAAATCGAAGCATCCCCTACGCCCCTTTATCTATTTATCACTCCAATTTTGCATTCCATATCCCGGCCTGCCAAACCGTTCCCTTGTTTTCCATTTATTGCCGCGGGCAACGAGCCAAACGAACGCGCTTGCGCGTTCACTTGGCGACTGCCGCGAGGGTCAAATATCCCGCCGTTCACGGCGTTTCAAGTTTGATGCCCCGTTGCTTGCGGCGGGGTTTTTGACTGCCATATCTCCCCCTATTCATTATAAGGGGTACCTTTCAAATAATTTATGAAATATACTTGATATTTTGGTAATATCTTTAACTTAGCCCCTTCCATACCTCCCCGTCAGACAAAACCGCTCCGGGTGCAGATAAAATTTCTGAGTGCAGTCCGCCTTGCGCCCCTCCCCTCCCTGTGCTACAATCGAACAAAAGGTAACCGTTCCGACAGGTCCTGGCATTCGCCGCGCATAACGTGTGAAAACGCGGCGGCAGGCATCCCACCGCTTCGGAACGGTTTTGTAAAAAAAGAGAAGGAGGGATCCGCATGGACGGAGAAAACCGCAGAAAGACTCTTCTTGAACTTCTTGCCGCTGCCGGGGAACCCTTATCCGGATCCGCACTGGCTAAAAGGCTGGGGGTAAGCCGTCAGGTAATCGTACAGGATATCGCCTTACTACGGGCAACCAACCGCGACATCCTGTCCACCGCCAGGGGATACCTGCTTTATTCGCCCCCCGCGGCACGCTGCAACCGCTGCTTTATGGTTTCCCATACCACGGAACAGATTGCCGACGAACTGAATACCATCGTGGATCTGGGAGGTAAGGTGCTGGATGTTGTCATCACACATCCTATATACGGTACCATCACGGTGAACCTTATTATTTCCAGCCGGAAAGACGTACAGGAATTTGTCCATAAAATAAACACCAGACAGACGAAACCCCTGAAGGAACTTACGGATGACATCCACTACCACACAGTGGAAGCCGAAAGCGAAGCGATCCTGGACTCCATAGAAAAGGCGCTGGCAGAAAAAAAGTACTTGCTTTCATAACCCTTATGTGCTATTTTATACCTCAAGGTGACAAGACACCTGTATTTACATGTGTCAAATCACATATTCCGGCTTCCTCAGCAAAGGAAGCCGGAACATGTACATAACATGCCCGTAAGGGTAGCAGAACGTAACCGTTCAGACAGTTCTTAAGAGGGGAAAAGAGTATGGAAAAAGGAAAGAAACTCTGCAACCGGATATTTATCGACGGCCTTTCCGGTATGGCGCAGGGCCTGTTTGCCACGCTTCTGGTCGGAACAATACTGGAGCAGGCAGGAAATCTGATAGGCGGCAGCATCGGCGCCTATATCATTGTAGTTGCCACCGTTGCCAAAAAACTCACAGGGGCCGGAATCGGAATCGGCGTAGCCAGCAAATTCAAAATGCCGCCTCTTGTAACCGTATCCGCCGCCGCAGCCGGCATGATAGGCGCTTATGCCAAAACCATCATCGGCGGCACCATCCTCACGGAAGGGGTATTCACCCTCGCCGGCGTAGGGGAGCCTCTTGGCGCTTTTGTTGCGGCATATCTGGCGGTGGAGATCGGCGGGCTTGTGGCAGGAAAAACCAAGGTGGATATTCTGGTAACCCCGATCACCACGATTGCGGCAGGTTCTCTTGTCGGTTTATCCATCGGTGTTCCTATCGCCGCCTTTATGACCAAGGTGGGGGAACTGATTAACTGGGGTGCCGTACAGCAGCCCTTCTGGGCAGGCATCATCGTTTCCGCCCTGATGGGAATCGCCCTCACCCTTCCCATCAGCTCTGCCGCCATCGGCGTATCCTTAAACCTGAGCGGAATCGCTGCCGGCGCGGCCGCTGTTGGCTGTGCCGCAAATATGGTAGGTTTTGCCGTGGCATCCTTCCGGGAAAACAAAACCGGCGGGCTGGTAGCCCAGGGACTGGGGACCTCCATGCTGCAGATGCCCAACATCATCCGCAAGCCGGTTATCTGGCTGCCCGCCATTTTTGCCAGCATTATCCTCGGCCCCATTTCCACCTGCGTCCTGCAGATGACCAACAACGCCACCGGATCCGGTATGGGGACCTGCGGGCTTGTAGGCCAGATCATGGCCTTCCAGACCATGACCGGGGAGGGAATGGGCGCGGCTCTGGTCCTGATCCAGATAATCCTTATGCATGTCATCGCCCCTGCCGTCCTGGCCCTTGTGTTCAGCGAACTCATGCGCAGGAAAGGCTGGATTAAGCCCGGCGATATGAAGCTGGATATCTGATCCGGAACCGGAAAAACACCATGCCCGCCATTTTGACAATGGTACGGCATGGTGTTTTTCTGTCATCCGTCTGATCGGTTCCTGCATGGAATGGATTTTCAGGCACTCTCTATTCCTCCCAAAAATCATCCAGCTCCTTCAAAGCCTTCTTCAGTTCCTCCCTGCCTTCTTCAATCCGGCTCTTGTCCCTGGTATCCAGCGCTTCTTCAAATTTCCGCAGCTCCCTCTCCACCAGCCGGCGTTTATCGCCCAGGCTTTCCTCATAAAGCCGTTCACATTGTAAACGCAGAAGTTTATTTTCCTCCTGATCCCGGGGATGGATTTTTAAAAAGGAGAGTTCGCGGAAGCGTTCTTCGATCTCTTCTTCCGTCATGCCGTCCTCTTCCCCTTTTATGATTTTCCTGGTCTGCTCCCGGGTGGATACCACGGTGGCTTCCACCTCCAGGATGGAATTGATATCATAGGTATAGGTAATGTCTATGGCTTCTTCCCCGGCTTTGTTTTCAGGGACCTCCAACTCCACCTTACCCAGAAGAAGGTTGTTGGAGGCAAACCGGCTTTCTCCCTGGAGGACGGGGATGCTGATTTTCGTCTGGCCGTCATAAATCGTATAAAAGCGCTCCGTCCTGCTGGCGGGAATGACCGTATTGCGTTCTATAATCGGACAGAAATGCCCGCCTTCAAACTGCCCGGATATCCGTTCCTTCACCGCCACCTCCGTTCCCAGGGTAAAAGAACACACATCGGTCAGAATCACTTCCCGTATCGCTTTGTTCCGCTCCTTCATGGCCGCCTGTACCGCTGCTCCCAGGGCGACCGCTTCATCCGGATTAATATGGGTATCCGGCACCCTGCCGAATAGCCGTCCGATAAACTGACGGACAAGGGGAAGCTTCGTGGCGCCTCCCACCAGAACCACCTCGTCAATCTGGGACAGCCGGATTCCCGCATCCGAAAGGCTGCGTTTCACCGGTCCCCGGATTTTATCAAACAGAGGGGCACAGGCCTCCTCATATTCCGCTATTTTGAAGCTCTCTTCCATTTCTTCGCCGTCCAGGACACAGCGCATGACAGACACCCGCCCGGCCGAAAATCCCAGCTTGCAAAGCTCCGCCTGCTTCTTGATATACAGGCGTTTTTTCAGGCTTATGCTTTCTTCCGGGATGCCCCGGCGCTTCAGGAACAGGTCGTAGAGCACCTCCGTAAAATCCTCCCCGCCCAGGAAATTATCACCTGCTACGGCCCGCACCTCCAGGATCGGATCATACCTCTCCAGAATGGATACATCAAAGGTTCCGCCGCCCAAATCAAATACCAGGAACTTGCTGCCGCCCTTTTTTTCATACAGGCCATAGGCGATTGCCGCTGCTGTGGGTTCGCTGATGATCCGTTCCACCTTAAGCCCTGCCAGCTCGCCCGCCCGTTTGGCGGCTTTCCTTCTCCTATCATTAAAGTAGGCGGGGACGCTGATTACAGCCTCCGTCACCTCTTCTCCCAGATAGCTTTCCGCATCCTCCTTCAGGGAACGCAGCACGAAGGAGGACAGTTCTTCTGCGGTGAATTCCCTTTTCCCCAGACGGTATTTCCTGCCGCTTCCCATGCTCCGCTTGAACACCTCCGCCGCCGTATCCGGATACAGCGCCAGCCGCTCCCCTGCGGTTTCTCCCACATATACCTGATCCTCTTCATCAATGCTCACGATGGACGGGGTAAGACGGTTTCCCAGACGGTTAGGAATTAGTTTCGGTCCTTCTTCCGTAAAATATGCTGCCAGACTGTTTGTCGTACCCAGATCAATTCCTATTATCATGCTCGTTATCCTTTCCGCCAAATACCTTCTTTTTCAGGAAAAAGCCCGGCTGCCGGTTCTTTGCCTCCGCTTCTTCCCTGCATGCCTCGAACCGGCTTCTCGTTGCGCTGTCACTGCCGTCAATTTCCAGCGCCGTCCTGTAATAAGTGCAGGCCGCCGCATAATCCCCCGCCGCTTCCGCCAGCAGGCCCTGCCCCGCATAATATTCCCAGCAGTCCCGGCTGCTGCAGTGCCGGCACATTCCGCTTTCCCCGCCGGCCGGCTCCTTCCCTCCGTCTTCCGGTCCCTTCAGGCACGGGGTCATGGCCCGGAAACAGTCCGACGCTTCGGTAAGGCGTCCTGAAAAGTAATAGATCTTGCCCAACAGATACAGCCTGGCATTCCTGTATTTTTTCATGCCCAGATAAGCCCGGAGCGAGCCGTATTCCTTCTCCCAGATGCCGATAACCTTATCCCCATAGCTGCGGGCCGCCTTCCAGCTGCCCCTGGTCCCCAGGATCTGCGTCATCACCCGGAGGCAGTCCGCATAAAGAGCATCGCTCTCCCGGAGGGATGCGATTGCGTTTTTCATAGTTTTCAGGGCCTTCCTGCTGTTTTTCATGTTCTCCAGATAAAGCTCCGCCAGCTCCATACAGGCACGGGAATAGCCAGGCTCCTCCTGCAGGGCCTTTTCACATATCTCTTCCGCCTTCCCATATGCCTCCTTCAGCCGGTAAATCCCGGCCAGCTTCACCAGATAATAGGCCCGGCGTATATTTTTCAGCTTCAGGATATCTTCGGTTTCCCGGACAGCCCTGTCAAGCATCTCTTCCGTCCCGATTTTGCAGTAAAGCTCCGCCAAATCCCAGCGCACCGACGCATTTTCCGGGAACTCGGCTTTATTCTGCTCATAGGCGGCTGCTGCCTTGTCAAACCGGCGCATCCGCTCATAGCAGTCCCCAAGCCCTCTGAAAAAGACAAGGGATTCCTTCGGTGTGCGCAGGGAAACCGCCTTCTCCAACAGCCGGGCCGCTTCCTCGTACCTGCCGCTGTATTTACAGGAACAGCCCCAATTATAATACGCATAGGCATTATCCGGATCCAGCTGTGCCGCTTTCTCAAAATCCGCTTCCGCCTTCTGCCACTGGCCGCTTTCTATAAAAAGCTGCCCCCGTTCAATATAGTAATAGGCTTCGGGCGTCTGCTCCAGCTGTTTATTGCTGTAAGCAAGCGCCTTGTCGTAGTCCTCCTTCTGCTCCCGCTGCCCGTATTTTTCCCGGTAGCAGGCCGCCAGCCTTCCGTAAGCCCGGGGATGTGCGGGATTCAGGCGCACTGCCTGCTCCAGGCATTCGATTTCCTTATCCTCCCGGGAGGTATTCTTATAGCAGGCCGCCATATCCGTCCAGATATCCGCATTTTCCGGGAGGATTTCCCTTACCTCTTCATAAGCTTCCAGCGCCTTGGACCAGGAACCGTTCTGGTAAAGCAGATCTCCCTTCACCCAGATATGGGTATAGGAAGGATCCAGACGGACAGCCGCCCCGATCCGATCCAGGGCCGCTTTGAGATCCCCCATGCCTGCCTGGCACAGGGCCATTTCCCGGAAAACCTCCGCTTCCTGCTGTTCCAGCTTTTCTCTTTCTTTTTCCGGCAGGACGCCGTTCTCCGCCTTCTCCTTCAGCTGCTTCTCCTCCTCTTCCAGCCCGGAAAGAAGCGCTGCGGCCAGCCGGTACACTTCCTCATTAGCTTCCTTTCCCTCCGCCGTCATCCGCCGCACCTTTATCCGCAGCAGCTCCAGCTTCCTGCTGGTTACACCCGCTTCCTCCGCCTGATCCAGAATATGCAGCGCATCCTTATACTGCCGGTACCTGTGGAAAACCTCGGCCGCCAGTTCATACGGCTTTGCCAGTCCCGCATAGATCTCTTTTATGGCATAAAAATCATCCACTACCTGCTGGGCCATATGCAGTTCGTAATAAGCTTCCTGTCTGACCGCCAGCGCGGGCAGCCAGCCCTTATCCTTTTCCAGAATGCGGTCGCATACATCCACGCTTTCCTGATACCTTCCCAGCTTCAAAAGAACATCTGCCTCCATCTGGAAGAAATTCGTCTCCTCCTTGTGGGACAGCGCCTCCTTCACCGCCTCCAGGGCACCCGCATAATTTTCCTGCATTTTGCGGGAGGCCGCCAGAAGGCTGTATGCGGTTGCAAACCGGGCGGGCAGCTCCTGCTTTTGCGATTCCTCCTCCGGCTTTTCCCTGCGGATGCTTTCGATCCACTCCCCGAATTGCTTTTCCGCCAGGGAATACGCTTTTTCATTATAAAAAAAGCGTCCCAGCAGACTGTGGTATTCCGCCTCGTTTTTATCATCCGGGACAATCGTCTCCATCAGCCGGACTCCAAGCCGGTTTTCTTCGTTCTGCAGAAGGCACCAGCCCAGCTTGAAAAACAGGGACAAATCTTCCTTATCCGCCTCCCATTTTTCCCGGTAAACGGGAATCAGCCGTTTGTTCACTTCACGGATGGCCGTTCTCACATCAGGCGTATCATAGCCGCTGTCCAACAGATGGATCAAGCGTTTCTTCGCTTCCTCCTCTTTCCCGTGACCGCTCTCATACTGCCCGCAGCGAAGGCCTGCCATATAGTTATCGGGATCCGTTTCCAGAACCGCCAGAAAATCCCGGTAAGCCCCTTCCTCATCCCCCGCCGCCGCTTTCACCTGTCCGGAAATATCCCGCAGCCAGGCATCCTCCGGCGCTTTTTCCACAGCTGCCAGCAATCGTTCCCTTGCTTTTTCTGTTTCCTCCTGCTGTACCAGCACCGCCGCATAAACGGCATCCTGATAAGGATGGTAAACGCCGGTTTTCTCCAGATCGCGGTACAGGGCCTTCGTCTCCTCCGTCTTTCCCTCCCTCCAGGCATTCCGCATTTCATAGAAGCAGTTGAGCCAGGTATCATAATCCCCATCCTCCGGCCCTTCAAACAGCCGGAAAGGGAACCACTCCTCCTGGGTGCATTTGCTCTGGATATAGGTAAGAAAATCCTCCGGGAAACGCCTCCGCAGATCCTCCATATCCTCCTGCAGGGACAGCTTTTCATCCACAATCTTCCATATGTTCCCCGGAAGCCGGAAATGATCCGTCAAAAACTGCAGCAAAGCTTCCCTGGCGTCCAGCATAGTCTCCAGGTTTACACAGACCTCCCTGTTAAGCAAGTCCCTCCAGCGCAGCTCATCCGTCCGAAGCGGCAGCCGGGCATAGACTTCCCGGATCTCCGAAAGCCAGTCCCCTACCGGCCCCTCCCAGATTTCCTCCGCCGCCCGATCCTCTTCTGACGCCAGACGCAGCGCCTGTTCAAAAGCCTCCCGCAGCCGTTTAAACCCCTCCGGATCATCCTCGGGATTGGTGCGGACCAGCTTTTGCCGGTATGCCCTCTTAATCTCCTCTTCGTCCTTCGTAGCCTCTGTTTCCAGAACCAGCCAAACCTGCTTTTCATCCATAGTAATACCGTCCTTTTTATGCTGTCAACATGTTCCCATTTTAATCCCGTTTGCCCCCGGGATCAACAAAATCCGGGAATAAAATCCCCGGATTTTGAAATCAGCTGCCCTGAAAGGTAAGGACGGACGGCATTCCCTGATGCCCTGAATTTCCCGAACCATAGTTTATAAAACTTCCATCCGAAAACATCATTTCAGAGGCGCTCTTTTTCTCCAACCCCTTTTTTCTGTGATACTGCTTTTTCTTCTCCGGCATATCGGAAATAGAAAATGGCATTTTGTATAGTTCCGATACAAATGCCGCGTACTCCTCCATGCCGGACCCCCCTCGCTGTCATACCTTCTTCTCCTTTTCCCATTATATTTGCAAAAAACTAACAAAAATCTATAAATAATAGTATCAATTTTTGGCTTTTTGTCAATGATAATGGGAGATCCCGTCAAATGTTGGGAGATTCCGTCTTATTGATTACGGAATGAACCGTAACGTTTATGTATTACGAAAAAGCATGACTTCCGCACAAAAACAGCCGTTTTCCTCCGAAAACCGGACACATCCGTTATACTGGGACGCAATCCTGCGGATAATCCGGATTCCGTAACCATGGACATCCTTGTCCTCCTTCTGGGTAAGCAGATCCGAATTGGTGTCCAGGACCGAGGCCGCAAGCGCATTTTTCACCTGGATGAGCAGCTTGTGGGGATCCCCTTTGATAAACAGTTCCAGCTTCCGCCTCTCCGCAGGCAGTTTCAGGCTTGCCTCCACGGCATTGTCTATCAGATTTCCTATCAGGTTGCAGCAATCCACATTATTGATTCCTTCCAGGCCGGCGGTGACGGTATGGCAGACCTGTATTCCTTTTTTGGCCGCAAAATTAAGTTTGTAGCAGAGCATGGAATCCACAAACCCGTTTCCCGTGGTTACCACATAATCCTCCCGGTTCACCACCTCCAGAATCTCAGACACATACTGTTCCACTTCCCTGCTCTTCCCCTGCCCGGCCAGATTGCTGATAAGCTGGTAGGAATGCCGGATGTCGTGACGCAGTTGCTTAAGTTCTTCAATCTGATCATAGGCCTGTTCCAGGTGGTTCTCATAATACATCACTCTCTGCCGGAGCATTTTGTTATCCGAAGCCAGCTCATTTTTCTGGTTCAGCTTCTCCAACAGATAAAAGGTAATGCCGTTCATCACCACCAGGCACAGCAGGGAAAGGATGAACAGATAGGCCTTCCATTCCCTGTTGATATTCCCGTAGCTGATGAGGTGGATGATAGCAAAGGAGGCCGCCGACATGAACAGGTTGGACA
Source organism: Eisenbergiella sp. OF01-20 (assembly GCF_003478085.1). Taxonomy (NCBI): domain Bacteria; kingdom Bacillati; phylum Bacillota; class Clostridia; order Lachnospirales; family Lachnospiraceae; genus Eisenbergiella; species Eisenbergiella sp. OF01-20. The sequence goes on from NZ_QUES01000009.1 coordinate 134,063, forward strand.
GCACCACTCCCTTTTCCAGCAATTTCATCTGGACCCGGTATTTCCCCTCCGTCCTGAGAATCCAGCCGAGCATGACCACCAGAAAGCCTCTCTGCAGGATCATAACCGCTATATGATGCCATCCATGCCCGTTATATAACTCCTGTGCAGTCCATCCGCCGCTGCGCGCCGTTATGAAAAAAGCCGCGAGAAGGGTAAGCATTTTAACGCAAAGGACCAGCAGGCAGGCTTTCAGCTTCTGACCGAAGCCTCCGTTCAGGAAAAAGATGGAAAACAGGATCAGGCAGGGCATATAGGCCGCACCGATAAAAACCAGATACCGCGGAATATAGGGGGACAAGGTACACAGAACCGCCATTACCATCGTCTGGAATACCAGCACCTGTCTCTGATGCTCTTTACATTTACAGCCGCAGAAGCGGAGAAGAAAATAAGAGACACTGAAGGCTTCCAGAAAGAACAGCATATTTTGCGTCACATTCAGCATGAGCGCATTCATAGCACGCTCCTGGTATAAGCGAAATACGTTTCCAGAATATCCCGTTTGTAGTTCCGCCCGATTTCCAGATAACCTATCTTATCACCGAACACTTCATTTTTCACCGTATCGATTGTCTGTATGTAGCTCATGTTGACCAATATCCGCTTATGGATCCTGACAAAGTGGTAATCCTCCAGCTCCTTTTCCGTATCCCTCATCGTGCCACGAATCTTAATATTTTCACCCGTATTCAGGATATAGACCATATAGTTGCCGTCGCTGATAAGATACAGGATATCCCTGCAGCGCACGCTCCGTTTCCGTTTATAAGGCAGCTCCAATATAAATTCCTTTTCTTCCAGCCGGAATTCCCTGACCTTTTCGAAAATCTTTTCCATATCCTTATGCATACCCTCCAAGTCCCGTTTCCGAACAAAATAAAACGGACGGTAATCAAAGGAGTCAAACACCAGTTCTTCCCTGGAAGTGACGAATACCAGGAACGGCTTGCTGTCCCTTTCACCGATTCTTCCGGCAGCTTCAAATCCGTTCATACCCGGCATGGATATATCCAGGAAAATAATCTGAAACGGCTTTTTATGATGCGCCTCCAGCAGGCAGTTTCCTTTTGTAAAGCAGCATATTTCAAAGGGTTCAGACAGCCTTTCCGCTTCTTTTCCCACCATTTCCGATAAAATCCCCAACATCTCCCTGACATCATCACATACTGCAATACGTACCATTTTCAAGCCTCCCATTCTTTCTGGCAACATTTCTATTATAGCGTAAACCATCCTCTTTTAACAGCATAAAAATAAGGCAGCTTAGGAAACGGGGATGCCGCAGGGCACAAAGGGCCGTCTGAACGGTTACTATCTGTCCGGACAAAAAAGCCGCTCTTATACGAACAAAAACGGCACCGGATACAGGTTGGCAAGCTTCCTGTTCCGGCACCGCCGTCTTATTTTATCTCCATTTAAGCTAAAAAGTCTTCTATGATAACGGCTTCCGCCTCTTCCTCCGTCATGCCGAAGGTACGCAGCTTCAGTATCTGCTCATTGTTGATCCTGCCGATAGCCGCCTCATGGATAATCTGGGCATCGATATCCCTGGCGTTGATTTCGGGAATAGATGAAATCTGGGCCTTATCCATGATAATGGAATCGCACTGCACATGGGCGTGGCATAACGCGTTGCCTATGGCAATGGGATGGAACGTCTGGATGGAATGCCCTTTCGCCACGGAACGGGAAACGATCTGGGCGGAACTTCCTGCACCATTCATTTCCACCGTCATATCGGATACCGCAGTCTGGTTGTCATGGGTCATCAGCTTTTCCATCACATACAGCCTGGCATCCGCCTCCATATGAACCTCCGTCTTGCGCACCGTGGAATCCACGCCGCCGATTTGGGCGGTATCCAGGGTAAAGACCGCGCCTTCCTCCAGATAGATCTGTGTCACGGGGTTCAGGATCTTTTCCCCGGTTCCTTTTCCCTCTCCGTAATGCTTTTCCGCATAGGTCACATTGGCATTTTTTCCCACATGGAAAGCGTGGATGCCATCGTGGCGGCTGTCATTGCAGCCGTCATTATGGATCCCGCAGCCAGCTACAATAATAACACTGGCTCCATCCTCCACGTAAAAATCATTATAAACCACATCGGTAATGCCCGAAGCGGAAACCACCACCGGGATATGGACCTGCTCTCCCTGTGCTTCCCTGCTGATATAAACGTCAATCCCCTGCTTGTCCTCTTTCCTCCGGATCCTGATATGCTCCGTATCCCCATGACAAAGGGGCTGCCCGTTATACCGCAGATTATAGGCGCCTTCCTGCTTAAAGCCCATATCATCTATTTTCTGTAATACGCCGTCAGTAACTGCATCCAGCTTCATTGCCGTTTCCTCCTTCCCTGTCCAGACATGCACAGCCGGCCCCGTCAAGGAAAAGCTGAGGGGCGATTTCCTCTTTGCTGCCGCAGCTCTCCACACGTCCGTCCCGCACCACCATAATACGGTCAGCCATACGGATGATCCGCTCCTGGTGGGAAATCAGGACCAGGCTTTCCTTCTTTTCCCTGTGGATCTGCTCAAACTGTTTCACCAGCATGGAAAAACTCCACAGATCAATTCCCGCCTCCGGTTCGTCAAAGATACTCACCTTATGGTCCTTTGCCATTACTGTGGCTATCTCCACTCTCTTTCTTTCCCCGCCCGACAACGTCGCATCCACTTCCCTGTCCAGATATTCCCTGGCACAAAGCCCAACGCTGCTAAGCAGCCGGCAGCTCACATGCTCCGGAAGCTCAGCTCCCGCCGCCAGATTCAAAAGACGGCGGACAGTCATCCCCTTAAAAGCAGGGGGCTGCTGAAATGCAAAGCCGATTCCCGCATTGGCTCTCTCGTCAATACCCATGGGAGTGACATCCCTCCCGTCCAGAAGGATCGTCCCTTCCGTTTCTTTGATAATCCCCATAAGGAGCTTGGCTATGGTAGACTTACCGCCTCCGTTCGGGCCTGTAATTACCAGCATCTCCCCGTCGTTCACGGTAAAACTGATATCGGTAACAATAGGAAGCGTTTCCTGGTTTTCCGTCACCGTGTATGAAAGATGTTTTACTTCAAGCATAGATACACCTCTTCTCTTTCTTAAAAGGAAAAATACAGGCAGAGAATTCCCCTGCCTGTGCCTTTTCCAAACTGCAAGTGTGCGCTCCGGCACACATATTTTATTGTACACAATACGGTTATACATTGCAAGTACAAGTTTACCATAAAATGGCTGGTAAAAAATGGCTGGCTGTGTAACCGCTCAGATGCCGCAGGATTCAAAGGGCATCCGAACGGCTACCCGGCTGTTACATTTCAATCACACAATCAGGCTCCACTTTGCGGCATACCGCCGCCACTTCCTTCATGATGCTGTCAAAACGGCTCTCCTGGGCATCAATGGTAAGCTTCTGCGCCATAAAGCTGACATTGGCATCATTTACGCCATCTATCTTCTTAATGGCCTCTTCCATTTTGGCAGCGCAGTTTGCACAGTCTAAGTCGGTGAGATTGAATTTTTTCTTCATATAATAGCCTCCTGTATAGAAATCACTTTAACATATGATTAATTGTTCATATGATTATATTATACAAAGACACTTTTCTTGTCAACTGTTTTTCAAAAATTTTCAGTAAAATGACAGAAGATTATAACAGTTCAGACAAGTCTGAACTGTTACAAGATTACAATTCACGGCCGCACTGTGACAAAAGCACGGCAATAAAATAGGTCAGCACTATATTACTCAGCAATTCCTCCGCCGCCCGGGGCATCCAGAGGAGGAGGAAAGGAATTGTTTTCCAGGCCGCCCCTATGGTTTCCCGCAGAATAACCGTGTTAACCGTAGTAACCGCAAGGCCGGAAACCACCATAACCACGAGCAGCTGGGGGATTTTCCTCTGCCCTTTGCCGGAACGGAGTTTTCCGGACAGGATTAAATCACCCGCGAGCAAAAGGATTCCCAGGATGGCACTTCCTGTCACCCCTGCTGCCGCCGGCTCCATCCCCTCCCCTGACGCCAGGCCGCTGCTCACACCCAGCACCAGCAAAACCGCAGAACCGGCGGCGATAAGAAGCCGCATCCGCCCGCTATCCTTCGTTTGCAGCCATCGCCACAGAAGCCCCCTGAGAAAGCCCCCTGCCGCCGCAGTCACAGTCAGCAGGGGAAGATATGCCCCTACAGGCTTGATAAGATAGCCAAGGAAATCGGAAAGGCCGGAAACCGCCGCTCCGTACACAGGCCCGAAAAGAAAAGCCGGAAGGATGGAGAAAATACCGGAGATTCCGATACGCAGCCCATTTTGTCCGAATAAGGGAAAATCAAAGGTCAGCGTTGTTTTCAAAACAAGAGAAATACTTAACAATACCGCAGAAATGGTGATGCGGCGTACCGAAAAAGATACTCCATTCATAAAAAAACACCTCCTGTCATGCAGACTGGCCACATAACAAGAGGCAGGAATATTCCGCCGCTTCTTCTTATGCGGCAGCGGGATGCGAACTATGCAGCGTAAGCCGGAAAGGCTTTTCGTCCCTCTGACAACTCCCCGTTCAGAAGGCACCCGGATCCCTGATCCACGTACAAATTTCTACTCTGCCCATAACTTGTATTTTAGTATCCTTATAATCATCACACAAAAGGAGAAAACTCGTAACCGCTCAGACAGCCTTTGTGCCCTCCGCCCCAGAGAAAAACCGGGAGGTGAAACGGAAATACAAAACGATAACTACCCCTGGAAAGGCTCCGTAAAATACCCCATATAAGAAACCGGTTCTCCCCCGTCCCGCAAATGCCCCGTATCCCCGGCCATCTGACACCGGAAATAAGCGGTTCCCGGCGTTCTCTCCTCCGAAGCCAGCACCGTTACCGATGTGGGCGCCAGAAAAAAGCCGCTGGTGAGCACCACCGGTGAAATCCCCAGCAGATGGCTGCATAAAAACAAGGTTACCCCCATATGGCAAAACAGAACCACCGTGGCATTCCGATCCCCCGCCTCCGTCCTGTCCGTCCGGTAAAGGCCGCCTTCCCGCACATATCCGTACCGTTCCAGAAGCGCGTCCAGACAACCGCTGATCCGCTGATACTCCTCCTTTACATGACCGCTTTTCATCACGTCCGTATCCCCGAAACCATCCTTATCATACATAGCCGGAATGTTCGTCCAATACGCCGGGTAGAAATCCCAGGGAATCACATTCTCCCCCCGGGCAGGATCGGTTATCGGCCCGTGAAATTCCCGGAGCCATTCCCTAGTCTCCGCCTTGCGTCCCATCTTTGCAAGGCTCAGAGAGGCCGTATCCTGTGCCCTTCCCAAAGGAGATACATAAAAGTCCGTCACCTCCCATCCGCTCACCCGTTCCGCCAGAAGGGCTGCTTCTCTCCAGCCTTTTTGCGTCAACGTATCATTGGCATAATCCGGATCCCCGTGCCTTATAAAAATAATTCTCATTTTATTTACCTCTCTCGTCTGAACCGTTATCACTTTCCGTCACTCCACAAAATTCTGCAGCCAAACTCCTTTTTTCACAAGGATAAACCCAATCACACATTTAATGATATCCGCCATCTGGCAGAAAAGATACAGCGGTACGATAGGTAAGCCTGAAAAACGGCTCAAAAGGAAGGCGAGGGGAATGCTCACCACCCACATAAATGCGCTGTCGAAAAGGAAGGTAACAAAGGTCTTACCTCCGGAACGCAGTGTGAAATAACAGGCATGCATGAAGGCCTGGATGGGCATCACGAGGGCGGATATCCAAATAAACTGCTCCGCCAGACGCCGGACCTCCTCTGTAGTATTATACATCCGGGGAAAGAGGGGTGCGATGACGGCCATAACCGCCCCGATCCCCAGACAGCTCACCACGGAAAAGAAAATCAGTTTGGTATCCGTATCCTTTGCTTCTTCCATCTTACCGGCTCCCAGAAGCTGCCCGATAATAATGGCGACGGAATTGCCCAACGCAAGGAACACCACATTAAAAAGGTTGGAAATGGTGGAAGAAATATTCAGTCCGGCAATCACGGCAAGCCCGCGCATGGAATAACACTGCATCATAATCGCCATCCCTGCCGACCACAGCGTTTCGTTCAGCATCAGGGGCAGCCCCTTAATGACGATCTGGCCCACGAGATGGGACGGGATTTTGAGGGTACGGTATACCCCTTCCATATAAGGCGCCTTTTCCCTGTGCCGGTGGGTCCAGATTACCACAATCAGACATTCCACATACCGGGAAATAACCGTTGCAATAGCCGCTCCCACCACACCAAGGGCAGGTGCCCCCAGCTTCCCGTAAATCAGGATATAATTCAGCACAAGGTTCACCAGCACCGCCGCGATCCCGGCTTTCATGGGGAGCAGGGTTTCCCCGGCCTCCCGCAGCGTACTTGCATAGGTCTGGGCCAGCGCATAGGGTAACAGCCCCAGCAGCATCCACAGAAGATAGCGGTAGCCAAAGGACAGGGTCCTTGCCACATCTCCCGCTTCCGAGCTTTCATGGAGATAAAGGGAAATCAGGCTCTCTCCTCCCCCGATAAACACGGCTATCCCCAGCACCACCAGCCCGGCGCAGCACCACAGCTTGAAACGGAAGGCATTGCGAACCCCCTCATGGTTCCCGCAGCCATAAAACTGGGCGCCGAATATGCCGGCTCCTGAAATAGCCCCGAATATACATATGTTAAAGACAAACAGCAGCTGGTTTGCCACCGCCACGCCGGACATCTGCTCCGTGCCCACCTGCCCCACCATGATATTATCCAGAAGGCCTACAAAGTTTGTAATGCCGTTCTGTATCATGATAGGCACTGCCACCGACAGCACCAACTTATAAAAATCTCTGGTTCCGATAAATTTTTTTCTTATGCTCACTATCCATATCCCCTGTTATCAGTATTACAGCCCCGCATAATACGGGGCTGCCGTTTTGTATCTTTATGCTTCCGTAATAATACGGTAGGACGCGCTAAATACGCCGCCTTCCTCCAATGCATTGCCCCATTCCCGTTCCGCAAGCGTTCCCCGGAAATCCTTATGATCACATCTGCCGTACCATGGCTCGATGCAGATAAAGGGGGCGTTTTTCCCCGGAGGGGACCAGAGTCCGAAGAGCGGCGCGTCAAACTGCACTGTCACAAAGGCGGTTCCCGCCGGATCCAGAAGCTTTACTTCATGGGCCTGTCCGCCCTCCACCACAAGGGCATCCTGGTCAAAAAGGGATTCCGTTATCGGAAGCCTGCCCTCCTCCAGGAAATAAGCCTCGTGATCGTCCGTCGCCAGCCCGTCCGGCCCGATAATCCTGGTTTCCAACGGTTCCCCGGAATCAAACCAGAAGCTGTAGCCCTCTTTATTTCCTTCCTCATTCAGAGGACAGGCAAAAGCCGGATGTCCCCCTATGGAAAAATACATGGTTTCGTTTCCCGTATTGATTACCCTCCAGAGCACTTCCACCGCTCTGCCCGATAATCGGTATCCCAGCTCAAGCCGGAAAGCAAAGGGATAGCATTCCTTTGTCCTGTCATCGGCGTCCAGGGCCAGCCAGATCTCTTCCGGCGTTTCCGATACCAACGTAAATTCCCTGTCCCTGGCAAACCCATGCTGGGACAGCGGATACGCCTTCCCTTCATAGACCGCCTGCTTATTCCTGTAATTGCCCACCAGCGGAAAAAGCACCGGAGAAACCCGTTTCCAATAGGCCGGATCTCCGTCCCACATATATTCCCTGCCGCTGCGTATATCCTTCAGCGACTTCAATTCCGCCCCCAGAGAGGCTATGCGGACAGCTATGTCCTCATTCCGCAGTTCATAATCCTCCATATCGATTCTCCCTTTTCCTTCCCGCAGGCAGCGACTGCTCATGCCGTATCAGTCGATGATATCCTCTTCGCTCCGCAGACTTTCCTCCATGCTCTCCGCCACTGCCTCCCGTATCTGTCTGGTGATCCTGCGCGCCATGGAAAAAATCCACAGATCGGACAGGCCGTCAAATACAAGGAAAATGCCGATCACCTTAATAGCCACACTCATTGCTTCAAAAGGATTCCATAAAAGAACACCTCCAAGCGCGATTGTCAGTCCGGCAAACACAAGCGCAAGCCACCAGAAGCTGTATTTCGCCCGTCCCAGATATACCGCCTGCTGCAGATCATAAAGCCCGTGAAGGATGAGGATGATCCCCATAATCACCGGAATCAGGCTGATAACAAAATCCGGCTTCAGTAAAATCCAGACACCGATAACCACAAACACAATGGTAAGAGCCAGATGGATCTGCTTCATAAAGGTACCCGGAGGCGTTGAAAAAAAGCTGACCAGATAAATGACCCCCATCAGCACCAGGATCGCCCCCAGCACCATACACACAATACGGGCCGACATATCCGGCCAGACAAACAGTACGATACCGCACAGGATACAGAAAAGTGCGGTAAAAACAACGGATGCCATGCTCTGCAGGCCATCCTTATGTCCCATAAAAGAAAGCTTCCGTTTCTGTACAAAATCTTTCATAACACACGACCCCCTTCCGATTACTTTTAACTTACTCTCCGCCCCTGCCTCTGTCAAGGGATTCCTCCCTTTTCCTCTGTCCGGGACGTGTCCTTGCCGCGGCCCGTCTGCGTTCCAGCACCCAAAACGTCAGATAACCCAGCATGGCTCCGAAGCAGTTCAGCAGGATATCATCCACATCGAAAGCGCCGAAGGCGGAAAAAAGCTGAAATACTTCTATTCCTGTCACAAATAAAAAAGCATTGCAGAGTACCCTCCACCAGGAACGGTACATCGGATCTGACCACGGAAGCAGGATCCCGAAGGGTACGAAGATCCCCACATTCCCAAACAGGTTTTCAAAGCTGTTCAGCCTGTCGTAGTAACGGATATACATACGCACCGTCTTGAAAAGGGTAAAATTGGCGGTCTCCAGACCCTCCAGAATCACCCCCTTTTCCCAGGTGTCCATAATTTCCCTCAAATGCTCCCAGGGATACTTGAAAATGATAAGCTTAATGGTAATAGCAAGGTAAACCAAGAACACGGCCCTGCGGATTTTCTTTTGCTGTTCCGGATCCTTTATCTGCATGGTAATGTATTCCGGTTCCTGCACATTGCTTCCTTTCTGCCGTTAATAACGCACTTCCATCAGGGCCAGCCCGCAGGCGGGCACCAGCGGCCCGGCACATTCCCTGGAACCGCTTTCCAGGATTGCGGTGACTTCTTCCGGCTTTCTGTTTCCTGCCCCCACCTCCAGCAGCGTACCCATAAGGATACGCACCATGTGGTACAGAAAACCGTCACCGGTGAAGAGGAAAATGATTTCCTCCGAAACGCGGTCAATCTGTATGGACTCTATCGTGCGCACGGTGGATTTTTTTCCTTTTTTGGATGAGGTAAACGCTTTGAAATCATGCGTTCCCGTCAGAAGGGCCGCCGCCTTGCGCATGGCCTCCACATCCAGCTTTTCCGCCGTCTGAAAGACATACCTTCTATCAAATATATGTGGCACCGCGCTGTTTAACACCCTGTACCGGTAGGTTTTGCCTTTTGCATGGAGCCGGCTGTGAAACCGTTCCGGCACCTCTTCTATAGCAATCACCCCGATATCCTCCGGAAGATAGCTGTTTATTTGATCCATCAGCGCCTGCGGCGTTTCCTCCGTATCCATATGGAAATTGGCTGCCTGTCCATACGCATGGACGCCGGCGTCCGTCCTGCCGGATCCCTGGACTTCCACAGGTTTTCCGGCAATCCGGGTAAGCAGGCGCTCCAGCTTTCCCTGTATGGTATTCTCGGCCGCAGCACCGGACAGCGGATCCGCATCTGCCTTACCTTGCTTCTGCCAGCCTTTGTATCTGGTTCCTTCATATTGAAGTACTATTTTAAAATTACGCAATCAGCAGACCTCCCAGGGATTCTCTTTCCCTTCCATAAACAGCTTGCAGCTGTGCAGGGAATCCCGCACCACTGTCCTGGTATAATTATCCGTATAAAAAGCCATATGATGGGATACCGTCACATTCGGGAATCCCCGTAAAACAGCCAGCTCCCTGTTATCCAGCACATCCGATTTCCGGTCATAATAATACAGGCCGAATTCTTTTTCCACCACATCCAGCGCCGCCGCTCCCACTTTGCCGCTTTCTATCCCCGAAATCAGCGCCTCCGAATCAATCAGGCCGCCTCTTGCGGTATTCACAAGGACCACGCCGTCCTTCATGGCGGAAAGGGTTTCTTTGTTGATCAGATGGCGGTTTCCGGCTGTCAGAGGGGTGTGCAGGGTGATGATATCCGCTTCCTTCCACATCTGTTCCAGGGACACATAGGAAGCATATTCCTTCACTTCTTCCTTCTCATATAAATCATAAGCCAGAATCCGGCAGCCAAAACCGCTCAGGCTGCGGATGACGGTCTGTCCGATGCGGCCGGTTCCGATAACCCCTACCGTCATACATTTCAGTTCCCTTCCCTGAAGCCCCTGAAGGGTGTAGTCCTGTATGGCCGTTCTTTCCAGAATACGCTTCATTTTACGGAGGCTCATTAAGATCAGCATCACCGTATAATCTGCCACCCCGTCCGGCCCATAAGGCGCGTTTCCCACATGGATACCGAATTCCTTCGCCGCATCCAGATCGATATGATCATAACCGATGGTCCGCGTTGTCAGATACCGGATGCCGCTTTTGGCAAACGCCTCCATCAGCTCCCTGGTAATCCGGGAGGTAATGATATCCACGCATTCACAGCCTGCCGTCACCCGGGCGATGTTATCCAAATCCGGCGCGTCGGGACAGGTGGACAAAGAAAGCCCCAGCTCCCGGCTGTATTGATCAAACCATTCGGCTTCATCAAAATCCCGCAGATTAAAAACAGCTATTTTTTTCATTTCTGATCCTCCAAATCTTCCTTGTTCAGCTTGCGGAACCGGTTAAAACCCGTTATCAGGATCCGTATGCTGTTTCTGGTGGTATCAAAAAGCCCCGCTTCGTACATTTTCACCACCACAATCCCGATAGGCACCGCCAGAATGATGCCCACCACGCTTCCAATCTTATACCCGATGAATAAGAGGAACAATGTGGGAATAGGAGGCATCCCGATGGAATCCCCCACAATTTTAGGCTGGATGATCTGCCGGATCAACTGGGCCACTCCCCAGATGATCATCAGGCTCAGGGCCATCCGGTAATCTCCTGCCAAAAGCTCTATCACAGCCCAGGGCCATAAAACCGCCCCTGTGCCGAAAATAGGAAGGAAATCCAGAACAGCGATGAGCAGCGCGATCAGCAGCGCATAATCCACCTTCAGGATCCACAGGCCGGCCATCAGAATCAGATATATCCAGATTTCTATTTTGCACTGGGCTTTGAAATAACCGCCCACCGCACCCGCAAGGCTGGAGGAAAGCACCTTCCATTTCTCCCGGAAGCCCTGGGGAAGGTATTTTTTGAGGAACTTTCCCACGTTCTCCTTTTCCGCCACAAAGAAATAGGAAGATAACAGGCACATGATGGTGCCGATAAGTATGGACGGGATATTTTTGGCGAAATTTCCAACAGCCGTAACCGTAGGGGCGCTCAGCCCATTGATGGCATCACCGATATACTGCACAAGCTTCTCGGATATAACGGATACATTTTCCCGTATTTCCAGGGGAAAGCGTGCATAAAAATCGGTCAGGTTTGTCCCCACCTGCTTCAGGTCGCTTTCCAGCCCCTTCCAGATATTAGGCAGATCGGAGATAAAACCGGCGCCCTCCGAAACAAGCTTGGCAATGACAAGGTATCCCAGGCCGACAACAAGAGCCAGCACCGCTATAATGACGATAGCCGAACCGGCCTTCCTGCGGATTTTTATCTTCTGCTCAAAAAAGCGGACCAGAGGATTGGCTATCATGGCAATAATCCAGCCCACCACAAAGGGCATGAAAAACCCCAGCAGCTTGGGCAGCACAAAAATAAGAAGCAGCAGCAGGACCACTGCCGTCAACAGATTCAAAACTGCTTTTATATACTTCGTCGAACCGGATTGCTGCATAACCAAACACCACCCTTCTTATTCTTCTCCGGCGAGCAGGCTGTCAATCACATCATAGATTTCTTCCCGTCCCTGTTTGGTCTGTGCAGAGAAAGGGATAATCACCGTATCTTTTTCCGTCTCCAGTCCCTCCCGCACCGTTTTGACCGCCTTCGGGATCTGGCTTCTGTTCAGTTTATCCATTTTCGTGGCAATAATAATGGGATGGTAGCCCTGATGGCAAATCCACTGATACATCTGCCTGTCATTGGCAGACGGCTCATGCCGGATATCTATCAGGAGAAAAACTGCCCTGAGCTGCCTGGAGCTGCGAAGATACCGTTCAATCATTTTTCCCCACTGCGCCTTTACGGATTCATTCGCCTTCGCATATCCGTATCCGGGCAGATCCACCAGATAAAACGCCTCATTTACATTATAAAAATTAATTGTCTGGGTTTTCCCCGGCTGGGAGGAAGTCCTGGCAAGGGACTTCCTGTTCATAATGCCGTTAATGAGGGAGGATTTGCCCACATTGCTCTTTCCCGCAAATGCAATTTCCGGGAGGCTGTTGTCAGGCATATTGCTGGTTATGCCGCATACGGTTTCCAGATTTACGTTTTTTATAATCATTGTGTTCCCTTCCTGTGACTTCCCCTTGCCGTTGCCCGTTTATTCCCCGGAGGTATCCGGCTCTCCGGCAAAAGCGTGCCCGATCACCTCTTCCATGCCCTCTACCAGGATAATATCCAGTCCGTTTTTGATTTCCCGGGAGATTTCTTCCACATCCTTTTCGTTTTCCTTAGGGATCAGAACAGTTTTCATTCCCGCTGTTTTGGCCGCAAGCAGCTTTTCCTTCAGACCGCCGATGGCAAGCACACGGCCCCGTAAGGTGATTTCACCGGTCATAGCCACATCCGCTTTTACCGGAACCTTGGTAATCGCCGACAGGATCGCCGTCGCCATGGTGATTCCGGCGGAAGGGCCATCCTTGGGCACCGCCCCTTCCGGTATATGGATATGGAAATCGTATTCGGTAAACGTATTCTCCGGCAGCCGGTACTGCCCGCTTACGGAACGGATATAGCTCACGCCGGTCATGGCGGATTCCTTCATCACATCGCCCAGCTGGCCGGTGAGCCGGATTTCGCCCTTCCCGGGCATCATATTCACCTCTACCTGCATAGTGACACCGCCCACGCTGGTCCATGCCAGTCCGCGCACAATCCCCACATCATCCTTGTCATTCACCTTATCCCTGGCAATTTTACGTTTGCCCAGATACAGCTCCAGGTTCCTTCCGGTCACATGGACATTCGCTTTCTTCTGTTCCAGCAGCTGTCTTGCCGCTTTTCTGCATATCTCACCGATCTTCCGCTCCAGCTCACGCACGCCCGCTTCACTGGTATAGGAAAGAATGATTTCCTTCAGGGCACCGTCACTGATGGTTAATTTCTTCTCATCCAGGCCGTTCTTTTTCAGCTGCTTGCTTATCAGATGCTCTTTTGCTATATGGAACTTCTCATTGGCCGTATAGCTGGTCACTTCGATTGTTTCCATACGATCCAGCAGCGGCCTGGGAATCTCCGCCGTGGAATTGGCGGTGGCTATAAACAGCACCTCCGATAAATCCACCGGGATTTCCACATAATGATCCCGGAAATGATTATTCTGTTCACTGTCCAGAACCTCCAGCAGGGCCGACGAGGTATCCCCCTTATAATCGCTGCTCACCTTATCTATTTCATCCAGCAGCATCAGCGGATTCTTTACACCGGCCTGCTTCAGCCCGGTTACAATGCGTCCGGGCATAGCTCCCACATAGGTGCGGCGGTGTCCGCGGATTTCCGCTTCGTCCCGTACCCCTCCCAGGCAGATGCGCACATACTTTTTATTCAGGGATTCCGCCACGCTTCTTGCGATGGATGTCTTACCGGTTCCGGGCGGTCCCACCAGGCAGATAATCGGGCTGTCTCCCTGCTTTGTCAGACTCCGTACCGCCAGGAATTCCAGGATCCGTTCCTTCACCTGTTCCAGGCCGTAATGATCCCTCTCCAGGATGTTCTCCGCCCTTTTTATATCCGTGTTATCCTTGGACATTTTGTCCCAGGGCAGATCCAGCAGCGTTTCCAGATACCCTCTTTCCACGGAGGACTCGGCGCTGCCCTGTCCCAGGCTCTTAAAACGGTTGATTTCCTTCTGAATCTTTTCCTTTACTTCCTTGCCCGCCTTCAGCTTATTCAGCTCCTGCTGGAACTGTTCGGCATCCGACATCACATTGTCCTCGCCCAGCTCCTCACGGATATAATTCATCTGTTCCCGGAGCATATATTCCTTCTGGTTTTTCTCCATCCGCGCCTTTACCTGCTCCGTAAGCTCCGTACGGATTTTGGCAACCTCGATTTCTTCATAAAGGATTCTTGCCAGTACCTGGTAACGGGTATCCAGATCGACCGCCTCCAGCACCTCCTGCTTCTTATCGAAGGTAACCGGCATGCTTTCAATCAGTTCATCCATTAGTATACCCAGGCTGAAGGTCCCTTCAAAATGCTTCAGCATAGTTTTCCCAATTCTGGGGAAAAAGGAGCAGAATTCCATAAAAAGCTCCCTCAGGTTGCGGATCATGGCTTCTTCCTCCACTTCCGCACCCTCCCGGAACTGGATGTGCCCTTCTTCATTCAGGTGCAGGGGCGCTTTTACAATTTCGATTTCCCCTATCAGATAGCGCTCCTCTTTTCCGGAAAAGCCGATTAACCTTGCCCTGTCGATTCCTTCCACAAGGACACGGACCACATTTTCCGGAAGTCTGGTCACCTGCTTAATCTGTGCCAGACATCCCATATGGTATACTTCCTCATAATCCGGATTGTCATCCTCAATCTCCTTCTGTGCCACCAGGAAAATCCTCTGGTCGCTCATCATTGCCTGCTCCACAGCCAATATGGATTTTGCACGGCTCAAATCAAAATGAATAACAAGGCCGGGCAGGACCGTCATCCCGCGCAACGCCACCGCGGGCACCTGAAGAACTCTTGCGGAAGCGTCTTCCTGTTCTCCCGCAGAGATAATATCTGTGATTATATTATCTAAACTCATGTTTTCAGCTTTTGTATTTTCTTCCATTGATTATTCCCTATTGTCTGAGGCCCTGCCCGGAAAACCATCCCCTTATCCCGGTATCCCGAAGCTTCCGCCTCTTTTACGAGTTACCATAAACGCCGCCCTTAAAAAGGGCGGCGTTATCTTTACCAACTACTTTGCTTCTCTATAATCTTCCAGTCGGCCCCCGGCTTCCTGATGAACAACCAAAGGCTTACTCTCTCCGTCCACGGCCTCTTTTGTGATAATGCACTGTTCAATTGTGTCGTCGGAAGGGATGCGGTACATCACATCCATCATCACGTTCTCCAGGATGGAGCGAAGTCCTCTCGCGCCGGTCTTTCTTTCCATCGCCTTAATGGCAATAGCTTCCACAGCATCCGGCTCAAAGTTAAGTTTCACATGGTCAAAGGAAAACAGCTTCTGATACTGCTTTACAAGAGCATTTTTCGGCTCTGTAAGAATGCGCATCATCGCCTCTTTGTCCAGTCCCTGAAGGGAAACATTCACAGGCACACGGCCAACGAATTCCGGAATAAGGCCATACTTTACAAGGTCGGTGGGATTCACCTCTGCAAGAAGTTCACCCATCTCCCTGGTGCTTTTATCCGCTATTTCCGCATTAAAACCAATTGACTTTCTGTCCAGGCGTGTCTCCACAATTTTATCCAGGCCGTCAAAAGCGCCTCCGCATATAAAGAGTATATTGGAAGTATCGATCTGTATAAGCTCCTGATGGGGATGCTTTCTTCCGCCCTGCGGCGGAACGCTGGCAACCGTTCCTTCTATAATCTTAAGGAGCGCCTGCTGTACACCCTCACCGGATACATCTCTGGTTATAGATACATTTTCGCTCTTTTTCGTAATTTTATCTATTTCATCAATATATATGATTCCGTACTGTGCTCTTTCCACATCATAATCTGCCGCCTGTATCAGCTTCAGGAGAATATTTTCCACATCCTCCCCCACATAGCCGGCCTCTGTAAGAGTCGTAGCATCCGCAATCGCAAACGGTACGTTTATAATCTTGGCAAGTGTCTGCGCCAGATAGGTTTTACCGGAGCCCGTGGGTCCAATCATAATGATATTGCTCTTCTGAAGCTCAACATCATCTTCATCCTTCTCAGCAGTCACGCGTTTATAATGATTATATACCGCAACTGACAGAACCTTCTTCGCCTCATTCTGGCCGATTACATAGTCATCAAGGAATTCCTTTATCTCCACAGGCTTCAGAAGATTGATGTCCATCGCCTCTTCCGGTGCTTCATCCTCGTACTCTTCCTCAATGATATCCGCACAGATATCCACGCACTCATCACAGATATAGACGCCGTTCGGTCCGGCAATCAGCTTACGGACCTGATCCTGCGTCTTATTGCAAAAAGAACATCTTATCTGGTCGTCTGAATTTCTACCTGCCATTTTTATACCTCAATTTTCCATCTCATAAAATAATTCGGGGTCAAAGCATACCGGATATACCATCCTTTCAGACGGTATACCCGGAAAAGTATTATGCCTGTTTCTGGGCATCTGCTCTTGATATGATGACACTGTCAATAAGGCCGTAAGCCTTCGCCTCTTCCGCCGTTTTCCAGTTATCCCTTTCGGTATCTGCCATAACGACTTCAAAGTCCTGACCGGTGTTTTGTGCAAGAATTCTTGCAAGTTTTTCCTTGGTCTGCAGGATATGCTTCGCGGTGATTTCTATCTCCGTTGCCTGTCCCTGCGTACCGCCGGAGGGCTGGTGAATCATGATTTCCGCATTGGGAAGAGCCATCCTCTTTCCTTTTGCGCCGCCTGCCAGAAGGAAGGCTCCCATACTTGCGGCCATGCCGATACAGATAGTGGAGACATCACATTTTACAAACTGCATGGTATCATAAATAGCCATACCTGCCGTAACGGAACCGCCGGGGCTGTTGATGTAAAGATGGATATCCTTCTCCGTATCCTCCGCTTCCAGAAACAGAAGCTGGGCCACTACCAGGCTGGCCGTAACATCGTTCACTTCTTCACCCAGGAAAATAATCCTGTCTTTTAAAAGTCTTGAATAGATGTCATAGGAACGTTCCCCATGACTGTTCTGTTCAATGACATAAGGTACTAAACTCATATAATCTGCCTCCGTTTCGCTTCTTAAAGTTTCTGTGCAGGAATTTACGCTCTATAGTGTAAGGGTTTCCCAAACACACTCTATATTATCGCACATACGTTTCTTTTGCAATAAGGCATACATTTAATTAAGAAAAGTTTTATAACCTGTTCTGATTATTCCTCACCTTTGGTTTTTTTAGCCTTGGCTTTCTTTTCCTTTGCATTTTCCCTTACAAAATCAGCAGCCTTGGAAACAGCCAGATCTTCCATGATCTGCTTCCTGCCTGCTTCTCCCATGATTTCCTTCACCTTATCGGCTTCCATCTTATAGGATTCTGCCATTTTCTGGATTTCCTTTTCAAAATCCTCTTCGGAAGCTTCGATCTTCTCAGCGGCGGCAACTGCTTCCAGAACCAGTCTGGACTGGATTCTCTTCAGCGCCTGCGGCTTAACGGATTCCATCATAGCAGCGGGAGTCTGTCCGGTATACTGGCAGTACATATCCATGTTCATGCCCTGCATCTGCAGTCTCTGTGCAAAATCATCCACCATCTGTCTCTGCTGTGTGGCAACCATGGCATCCGGGATTTCCATCTGCGAATCTTCAATAATCGCTTCGATTACCGCATCTTCCTTCGCATTCTTGGCATCCTGTTCCTTCTTCTCTGCCAGCTTCCTGCTGATGTCCTCTTTGTACTCAGCCATGGTTTCAAAATCGGAAACCTCGGAAGCGAATTCATCATCCAGCTCGGGAAGCTGTTTTTCCTTAACTTCCTTGATGCTTACTTTAAATAAAGCAGGCTTTCCTGCAAGTTCGCTGGCCTGGTACTCTGCGGGGAAGGTTACGTTAACCTCCACATCCTCGCCGGCGTTCCTGCCGATAAGCTGATCTTCGAAATTATCAATGAAGGAATGGGAGCCGATAGCCAGGGAATAATTCTCGCCCTTGCCGCCTTCAAAAGCAACGCCGTCCACAAACCCTTCGAAATCAATAACAGCAACATCTCCGTCTTCCACTGCTCTTTCCACAGTCACCATTCTGGAGTTGTTTTCTCTCTGCTGGTTCAGATCGGCTTCCACTTCCTCATCGGTTACCGCAGTATCGATCTTCTCCACCTCAACCCCTTTATATTTGCCCAGGGCCACTTCCGGCTTCAGAGCCACTTCCGCTGTAAAAATAAAGGGCTTTCCAGCCTCAATCTGTGAAACATCAACTTTAGGGGAGGATACAATCGTCTCTGTGCATTCCTCCACAGCCTTCTCATATGCATCAGGAATCAGCTCGTTTGCTGCATCTTCATAAAAGAATTCCTTGCCGTACATCTGCTCGATCATCTTGCGGGGCACTTTACCCTTACGGAAACCGGGAATCTGAATTTTTCCCTTATTTTTCTGATAAGCCTTCTCTATTGCCGCTTCCAGCTCTTCTGCCGGCACTTCAATGGTAAGCTTAGCCATGTTTTTTTCCAGTTTTTCCACCTGTAAACTCATTTTACTGCTTCCTCCTTGTATTTCACTTTCATGATTCCGTATTACTCAGGAACTGCATTTCCCGTTCCTTATCACTATCTCCGTTGCCTCCGGGTCTTCACAGTCATTTTACGATTATAGCATAAAGCATTGAAAAATACTAGCTTTTTTTGGGTTTTTGTATTATACTGATGACAGCCTGTATGAACGGCAATAAATTTCCTGATGGATTTTTTATTCCCTTTTGTACAGCCTGCAAGCTTACTATAACTTTTTTCTGAAACCAAAGGATTCCTGAAGTAAAGAAAGGGTGGCATAACGGAACCTATCACGCCTTCCCGGAGTCTGCCCGGGAAGGCTTTTTTAAGCTTTTCAGAGAGGAAATAATTATGGAAGAAAGAGTGGCCATCATCGGTATTTTTATCACGGACGGCAGCGCCGCTGCAAAGGTAAATGAACTGCTGCATGAATACAGTGACTGTATCATCGGCAGGATGGGTGTTCCCTGCCGGGAAAAATCCATGAATATCATATCCATCATTGTTAGCGCCGCTCCGGGCCGCATCAGCGCCCTGTCGGGCCGTTTGGGACGTATCGAAGGCATTTCTTCCAAGGCCATGCAGGCGCAGGTCAGGCCAGGTTCCTGATCGTAACAGTCAAGCCTTGCCGGAACTGTTACTCCTGATCCCACGCGGATAAGAAAACCGGCCCGCACAGATTACATCACAAACAAAGAAGGAGAAAATAAGTATGAAAAAAATGTTATCCGTTCTTGCTGCATTAACTCTGTCCGTTTCCCTGCTGGCAGGCTGCGGCGGAACTAATGCAAACCAGACCGAAACCCCTGCCGCTGCACCGGAGACCTCCTCCGCTGCGGAAACTGCTTCCGAAACCGCCTCCGCGGTACCGGAATCCTCCGAACAGGAAAGCAGCACTGTACCGGAAACTGCTTCCGATTCCGGGCAGGCTTCCGCCGTACGCGTTATGGCCCTGAAAGGCCCTACAGCCATGGGCATGGTTAAGCTCATGGATACCGCCGAAGCCGGTGCGGTCAACGGCAATTCCTATGAATTCACCATCGCTGCTTCCGCCGACGAGGTAACTCCCAAACTGGTGCAGGGAGAGGTGGATATCGCGGCGGTTCCCGCCAATCTGGCCTCTGTTCTGTATAATAATACAGAAGGCAAAATCCAGGTGCTGGCTGTGAATACCCTGGGCGTCCTTTATATAGTAGAAAGCGGGGATACCGTCCAGTCCGTCGCCGATTTGAAAGGAAAAACCATTTATGCCAGCGGAAAAGGCTCTATTCCCGAGTATGCCCTGAACTACATCCTTTCTTCCAACGGCATCGATCCGGAAAAGGATGTGACCATCGAATGGAAGTCCGAGCATTCCGAATGTGTGGCCGCCCTCGCTGCCGACGAAAGCGGGATCGCCATGCTGCCCCAGCCCTTCGTTACCACCGCCCAGACTAAAAATGATAACATACGTATCGCTCTTGACCTGACAAAAGAGTGGGATACCCTGCAGAAGGATACGGAAACTCCCAGCGCCCTTATCACCGGTGTTGTGGCAGTACGCGCGGATTTTGCCGCCGAAAACCCGGAGGCCGTGAACGCCTTCCTTGCTTCCTACAAAGAATCTGTGGATTATGTGAACGGCAATGCGGAAGACGCGGCAGCCCTTATCGAGAAATATGATATTGTCCCTGCTGCGGTGGCTGTAAAGGCACTTCCCTATTGTAACATTACCTTTATCGAAGGCAGCGAAATGAAAGAAAAGCTTTCCGGTTACCTGAACGTTTTGTCCGAACAGAATCCCAAAGCGGTGGGCGGCGCCCTGCCTGCCGATGATTTCTATTACCAGCGGTGACGTAACCGTACCGACAAGTACGGACTGATACGAAGTCACGCCTTTTTACGGAGGAAGATGCTATGGCAGACAACGGATACCGCCGTACGCGGTCCATCCCCATCACCGGCGGACGCCGCGGTGCCCGCCGGGCCGCTCCCCATAAACAAAACCGGATCCGCCTCTGGGCGGTAGTTCTATGGCTAATGGTCTGGGAACTTGCCAGCCTTTACATCGGACAGGAGATACTGCTGGTATCTCCTGTTTCCGTCCTGCGCCGTCTTTGCGGACTGGCCCTCCTGCCCGATTTCTGGGCTTCCATCGCTTTTTCCTTTTTCCGGATCATCGGCGGTTTTATGCTGGCTGCATTCTGCGGCACACTCCTGGCCGGCCTGGCCGGTGCCTTCGGCTTTTTCCGGGATCTGCTGGCACCTGCCATGGCGGCCATCAAAGCGACTCCTGTCGCTTCCTTTATTATCCTGGTACTCATATGGGTGCCCTCCAGAAACCTGTCCGTAATCATTTCCTTCCTTATGGTGCTTCCTGTCATTTATACTAACGTGCTGAACGGAATCCGAAGCACCGATCCCAAGCTGCTGGAAATGGCCCGTGTATTCCGGGTCCCGCTTATACGCCGCATCCGCTATATTTACCTGTCCCAGCTTCTCCCCTTCCTGCGCACAGGCTTTTCCCTGTCCCTGGGATTGTGCTGGAAGGCAGGAGTGGCCGCCGAGGTGATCGGCATCCCCAAAGGCTCCATCGGAGAAAAACTTTATGAGGCCAAGGTTTACCTGGAGACTGCGGATCTCTTTTCCTGGACCCTCGTGATTGTTTTGATCAGCGTTATTTTTGAAAAGCTTTTTCTCCGGCTGATTGACCGGGGTGTGGCACTCATTGAAAAAACGTAATTTCATATAACTGTTCAGACAGGTCTGCAGATTTCCTGCACAGACTGCAGGAAAACACAGCAGATGCAAGAGAGCGTCCGATTGTCTCGTTGCCTGCGGACATAACACAACAGCCTGACCGGATGGCCGTCAATTCTATGAAAACGCAGCTTACAGTAAGGAGGTATGTATGCCGGAAGATATACGAATCAACCAATTATCCAAAAACTATCATGGTAAAAAAGTGCTGGATGAATTATCCTTTACCATAAAATCCGGAGCCGTCACCGCTCTTATGGCACCCTCCGGGGCCGGAAAAACCACCCTGCTGCGCATTCTCATGGGTTTGGAGGAAGCGGATTCCGGTTCGGTGGAAGGCCTGCGTGGTCTGCGCCTTTCGGCTGTTTTCCAGGAGGACAGGCTCTGCGGGAACTTAAGCCCCCTTTCCAATATCCGCCTGACTGCAGGTACACATTTCCCCAGGCAGGTTATTATGCAGGCTTTGGAAGAAACGGATCTGCTTTCCTGTGCAACCCAGCCTGTAAGGGAGCTTTCCGGCGGCCAGAGCCGCCGTGTGGCCCTGCTCCGCGCCCTCCTCTCCCCTTATGAGCTGCTTCTTCTGGATGAACCATTTAAAGGGCTTGACACAAAAACACGACTCCGTATCATGGAGTACACCCTCACCTCTATCCGCCGGGATAACGACGCGGGCATTGCCAAAACGGTGCTTTTTGTAACACATGACGAAACAGAGGCTTCTTATATGGCGGCCGAAATCCTTCAGCCTTTTTCCATATAACTATCCTTCCACCAAGGAACGATACCACATTATTTTTGTATTTATGAGGTACCTATGAAAAAAGAACGACACTATTATGAAGCCTACGATGACAGATATAAACAGGTCCATCAACGATCGTTAAAATGGTTTTCTGATTCCCCTTCAAGAATTGTTGAAGAAACCTTGCTAAAATATAAAACAAACGACAATCCAAAAATTATTGAACTAGGCTGCGGAGAAGGAAGGGATGCTGTTTATCTGCTAAACAAAGGATATCATGTGACAGCTACCGATATATCTCCCGTGGTAATCGAACACTGTAAAGAATGGTTTCCCGATTATTCCTGTTCCTTTACCGTTTTGGATTGCCTGTCACGGCGGCTAAATGATACCTTCGACTTTATTTACGCCGTTTCCGTGCTGCATATGTTAGTCCTGGATAATGACAGAAAACGCTTTTATCAATTTATATATGAGCATCTCAGGGAAGATGGATTTGCACTCCTATGTACATTGGGAGACGGCAAAGAAGAATGGAGTTCAGATATTGGCTCCGCTTTTGAGCTGCAGAAAAGAACCCATGAAACAACCGGCCGGGAACTGGAAATAACCGGAACCTCTTGCAGAAAAGTTAATTTTAATACATTGGGCAAAGAACTCGCCGATAACAAACTTGAGCTGCTTGAAAGCGGAATAACCTCAATTGAGCCTGATTTTCCTGCAATCATGTATGCTGTTATAAAAAAGTATATTCCTGCCGAATAATTTTATATCCTGCAGAGAACTGCCGGTATGTTCTATTGCCTGATACCGGAATACCCTGTTATAAGACGGCAGGACAATCCTCATACTTTACGGACTGCTTTCAGAACAGTGTCCTTCCCTTTCCATTTTATAAGCCATTTGGAATCCTAAAGAACTAAACTGCATTATTTATCGCAATGGTACATAATGCGTTATCATATGGGTTACGGTATTTTCGGTCAAGAAATAAAGTCTGTTTTGTAATAAAATGATACTAAGGAAGGGGGTGACACGCTTGAAAAATCCTAACGCAATCAATGGCTCCATTGACTTTATTGAAAGCCGTTTGACCAAAGCAATAGACATAGGTGAGTTGGCACAGCAGGCGTTTTTCTCGAAAACGCATTATCAGCGGTTGTTTCGTGCCGCTGTTGGTGAACCTGTGATGGAATATGTAAAAAATCGCCGATTACAACTTGCTTGTCGTGATGTGTGTGCAGGAAGTACCGGGATTTTGCATATTGCACTTAAATATGGCTACGATTCTCACGAAGGTTTCACCCGGGCGTTTAAGGCATACTTCGGCGTGACACCCTCCGAATACCGTAAATATAGTTTTTCAAACGAAATGGAGGTAGTCATAATGTTATCGAACGAGGTATTAAACAGGATTGGACAAAATGCGGAAAAAACTTCCGCATTGTTAAGCAATTTCATTGAGGAAGCTGAAAAACTGGTTGCTTTTGCCTATGAAACGGCAAGCTCAGCGGGTGTTAAAGGCATACCAACAACCATCGTGGCAAATGAGTTAAGTAATCTTGCCAAGCGCATGGAGCAACTTAGAAATGAGAATGTAAGGAACTTGGCAGCAGGTGGTACGTCCTCTTTTGAAATGTTTGACAAAATATTTACCTTGATTCGCTGCATTGATGACGGGGTTTTCCAAATGAATCTGCTGCGTTTCTTTTGCGGTATTGAAACTGGGCGTATTTCCCCACCAAAAGACCAATTTGATGCGATTGAAGCAGATTATGCCAAGTTGTGCGGTCAATTTGTTGGGAATAAAGAATACATGATTACCTTAATGAACGAAGCGATTGAACTGCTTAATGAGGATATTAAACAAGAAGCTGCAAATTGCGTTGAAGCCTGTATCAGAAAGATGGATAAAGCCGTTGAGACTGGCGGGAACACTGCGGCATCAGCACATGTTGCCGCCAAATCATTGAACGGGTGCGGCAGAGCATTCTTATATATTGCCAAAGAGGTTAGCACAAGCATAAACGTATTGAAAAACATAACAGATGATTTCAAACATTTACACAATTTATCAACTGACCTTCATCAATTAGCCAACACCGCTTACAGCATGAACATTAACGGTTTCAATGCTTCCGTTGAAACCGCAAGAGAAGGCAACCTCGCCGAATGCGTAACCGCCACCGAAAAGATAATGAAATATACGGATGTTTTGCAAACAACTTATCACGAATGCGAAGCTCTTTGTTGTGAATACGAGCGTTTAATGGAATTAACAAAACGAAACGGCAAGCAAAGTGAACATGCACTTGCTGAAAAGCGTATTGACGACATCATTTTCCAAAGCAGGATATTATCGTCACAATTCGCTCTCGAATCAGAACGAATCAACTGCGAAACGATCCGTGCTCTTACTCAAACGGCCCTTACAGCCAACACAAATTTATTGAAAACCCGGAATGTTGCAGAATACCGTGAAGCAATTGCAAAATTCCTTCAAGAATTAAACAAGGAAGTTCCTGCATTGGAGGTTGGAGGCAGTTTTGCCTATTTCGCTAAAGAATATGCGTATTTTCTAGAACGCATTTAACTCCGGGGGGAAATCCTGTTGCGTCTTTGACGGGCGGCGGTTTTGAAATAACAATTTCAAGCCGCCGTTTATCATTTTAAAAAAGGAAGTTAGGGAAGCGTATTTTGTTTTCTTTCTATATATAAAGAAGAAAAAGACTGCATATGCTAACAGTATAACGATTTTCCCAGACAAAAACAACCTATTTACCCCCAAAAAACGCCTCTGAAAAATTACCATATATTGTCATAATAATTAAATGAATTCCGCAAATAATAACATCAAGATAAGCGACGGAAACAAACGGAACGCCGACATGCGAATTCAGACATCCCCCTGGATAAGCGGACGGCAAACGAATGTCGCCGCCCGCTTATCTAAAAAACAAAGAAAAATAGAAACAAGAATTACGGAGGTGAATTCAAATGGCAAGTTCTAACAGATCTAATAGAGTAGAGGTCCCTGAAGCAAAGGCAGCAATGGATCGTTTCAAAACTGAGGTTGCTTCTGAATTAGGTGTTAACTTAAAAGAAGGCTACAACGGTGACCTTACTTCCAAAGAAGCTGGTTCTATCGGCGGAGAAATGGTTCGTAGAATGATCAAGAAACAGGAAGAGCAGATGAAATAACTTTTTCTGCAGCAGAAATCCCGGCAAGCTATAAGCTTGCCGGGATATTTGTTTGTCCTTACTGCCTGTCCTTACTTATATTTGCCTGCCATTTGATTGCGTGTGTGCACCGCCATCTGTACTTTTTCTGCTGCTGTGCTGCCGGTCTTAATTTTTTTCAATTCGTCAACCAGATACTGAACGGCATCCTTTCTGGTAACTATTCCTATGAAGACCTTATCATCATCCACAACGGGAACAAAATTCTGCTTCATTATCCGCTCCATAAGCCCTTCCATATCCACATTAATATGTACGGGCTTATTATCCCGGTTCCTTATCATTTCCATAACGGAGATTTCCTCCATTTCGTGCAGCTCCGGAAACCCTTCCTTTTTCAGCCTCCAAAGGACATCCCCTTCCGTTATCGTGCCGATGTATTTTCCCCCGGAAGACAGCAGCGGAACCGCCGCATATCCGTGATGCTCCATCTTTTCCAGAACCTGACGAAGGCTGTCATTTTCTTCTACATAGGCCACTTCGCTTTTTGGCGTCAGAAAAAATAAAATATTCATTCGCTGTAATAACTCCCTTTTCTATTCCTTATCTGTCGTAGTAACGGTACCGTATCTTCGCAGTTACCTGTCGTATACAATTTTTTCCGCAAGCTCATCCGCCGCGTTCTTCCCCTGAAACTGCTCTACAATGGCAAGGCCGAAGGGTATGGAGCACCCCATTCCTCTTCCCGTTATGATATGTCCGTCCACTTCCGCTGCTGCTCGGGTAACAACAGCCCCTTCCAGGTGGCTTTCAAAGGTGGGGTAGGAGGTTGCCTTCCTTCCCTTCAGATATCCCCTGTGCCCGAAAATACTGGGTGCCGCACAGACAGCAGCGATGTACTTATCCCCGGATTGATAAAATTCATCCAGCCTGTCCATCAAAACCCCGCAGTTCTCCAGTCCTGTGGTTCCCGCCGTTCCACCAGGAAGGACAATCATATCCATCCGGGAAAAATCCGTTTCCGAAAGCGTTCTGTCCATTTTTACCGTTATCCCATGAGAACCTGTCACTTCTCCTGCTCCCGAAACCGAGATCATATCAATGGTAAGCCCTGCCCGTCTTACCAAATCCACCACAGTCAGCGCTTCAATCTCTTCATATCCTTCTGCAAAAAAAATCCCGATTCTGCTCATTTTTACTCCCATCCGCGCATTTTACGCGCTTATCCGACATATATTATTTTTTTGGCCTTACTTTTTTTTCCTATTCCCTTATGTCCTTGTTCATTGTACCAAAAAGCCGCCTGATATCCAATAAAAAAACTGTGAATATTTCCTTAATTTTATACGACGCCGGAATACAGTATATTATCATTGTCCTATCCTGCGGGCCATCTGAACAGTTACAAACACCCACAAAGCGCCTGTTTTTTCTTGTACGCCCCGGCACCCTGTGTTACACTGAAAGCAGGTCAAGTCAAATACCCCGCAGCTGACAAGCCAGGTATTCATGGCCTTGGCCCGCTTCACGCGGGAAGAATCTGCAGGATACGGTCCATGCAGGGAAAATGAGGAACCGATTATGGAAATAGAAAGAAAATTTACCATCAGACAACTCCCGGACTATCTCTCCGCTTACGACAGCCATCTGATTGAACAGGGCTATTTGAATACGAACCCGGTTGTCCGGGTCCGCAGGGAAGACGATACGTATTATCTCACCTATAAAGGAAAAGGCCTTATGGCCAGGGAAGAATATAATCTTCCCCTGAATAAAGAGGCTTATCATCACCTGATTGCCAAGGCGGACGGCAATATCATCACCAAACGCAGATACCTCATTCCACTGCCGCCCTATACCATTGAGCTGGATGTTTTCGAAGGTCTTTTTGCCCCTCTTATGATAGCGGAGGTGGAATTTCCCACCGAAGAAGAAGCGGAAGCCTTTGTTCCTCCCGCCTGGTTCCTGGATGAGGTAACCTATGATCCGGCTTATCATAATTCCACTCTAAGTACCAAGAAATTCTGATCGGCCGCGGTTTGCAGATCAAAAAAAGGAGACTGGATTTCAGTCTCCTTTTCGCATTCCGCATCAGCCGCTGATCTGCAGCAGCTTTGTTTTCAGTTCGTTTTCCATACGCGCCATTTCCACTTCCGCTTCCTGACGTTTCTGTCTGCCCTCCTGCTGGATGCGCATTACTTCGTCCAGCGTGGAAATCAGGGATTCGTTGGTAATCTTCAGTGTCTCCATATCCACGATTCCGCGTTCGGATTCCTTGGCGGTCTCGATGGTGGCTGTCTTGAGTGTCGCCGCATTCTTACGAAGCAGTTCGTTGGTCATATCCGTAACCTGGCGCTGTGCGGCAGCGGCCTGGGTGGAGTGTTCCACTCCCAGGGCGAGGACCATCTGGCTCTTCCACAAAGGGACGGTATTAACTATTGTGGACTGGATCTTTTCCACCATAAGCGTATCATTATTCTGTACCAGGCGGATCTGAGGAGCCGTCTGGATGGAAATCATGCGGGTAAGCTCCAGATCATGAAGCTTTTTCTCAAAACGGTTGCACATGGAATCCAGATCCCTGGCTTCCTGGGCGTCCTCAGGCAGTCCTGACTGCTGGGCTTTTGCCGTTATCTGCGCCAGTTCCCCTTCCCGGACCTCCTTCAGCTTTCTCTTGCCGGCCAGGATATACATGGACAGCTCTTTAAAATAGGTCTTGTTCAGCTCATACATTTTATCCAGCGTGGCGGCATCCTTCATCAGCTGTACCTGATGCCCCTCCAGAACCTGACAGATTTTATTGATATTGGTTTCGGCTTTGGCATATTTCGCCTTCATGGCCGTTATTTTATTTGCCGATTTTTTGAAGAATCCAAAAACGCCTCTTTCTTCTTCCGCATCAAAGCTTTTTAATTCGGAAACCACGCCGCTGAGAAGATCACCTACTTCTCCCAGATCCTGTGTCTTTACGTTATCCAGTGCCTTCTCGGAAAAGTCCGCCATCTTCTTCTGCGCACCTGCGCCATACTGCATGATCAGATTGGAATTTTTCAGGTCTATCTGTTTGGAAAAATCCACCACCATCTGCTTTTCTTCCGTGCTGAGCATGCTGTCATCCCAGCCTGCTTCGTCCTGCACAAGTCTTGTTTCCGGTGCAGGTGCGGGCGCCGCAGCCGCCTCTGGCATGGGGTTTAGTGTCAGTGTGGGCGTTGCGGTAAAATCTTTGAATTCTTCACTCATTTTGTATGCTCCTTTTATCTTTCTTGCAGTCTTATTCTTTTGCTTTCATTCCGGACTCCGTCAGCCCCTCCTGCGCCAGCATGGTATGCAGGACGGAAATATCGGTTGCAACATCCCAGGCCGTATCCTCAAACAGGCTGTCCAGCAGCTTTTCAAAAGCTACATTCAGCGTATCCAGCGTCTTTTCGATTTCACACTTTCCGCTTGTGATGTTTTCGCCCTGGACAGGCTGCTTATCCAGTTCTTCATAGGCATCCAGGAGCTTCACTGTGGTGGGAAGGTAATATTCCATAAATTTATGAAGATCCGGGGCGAATTCCGGATGCTCCTTCACCCTCTGGAAAATTTTCTCCACAATCATCTGCATATGGGAAATTTTCTCAGATATCTCTTCTCCCTTGATGGCATCGTTGCTTTCTTTTATCTGGATAATATATTCATTCCCCGTCCGGATCATTTCCTTCACTTCATCGGAAAGCCCGTCCGTTGCTTTTTTCATTTCCAGCACTTTCTCTTTTTCCTGCTTCTGGCGTTCCTCCAGCTGCAGCTGTGTGTCTTCATATTGCCGGTAGGTTTCATGGCTGACGATAAGGCATGTCCCAAGGCGATCCATATGCCCCTGCTTGAACCAGCCTATTTTTATCAGCTTCTGGAGGTCATTGCGGACAAATTTTTCATTTTTGCCAACCGCTTCCGCAAGCTCCTTCACGCTGCAGTAGGTCCTGCCCTTCAGGCCGTCCACATATTTGCGGAACCTTTTTACCCTTCCCAGAATGGAAGTCCCCTTCCACGCCATGAGGGAGGAACCGCCCAGAACTACGGCCAGAACCGCGATCGCCACGCTCATGCCTCCCACCCAGGTGCTTGCAAGGCCCACCAGGGCGATTATCAGGATTCCCACCGCCGAACAGCCGGCAACCGTAAAGCCCACCGCAGACAAGGCGGTTCCGCCCGCCTGGGATCCGAAGGTCTTGGCATAGAGGGGATGCTGCATCAGGCTGTTTCTTGCTGATGAAAAGGCATTCTGCACCGATGTCCCCGGGCCGTTCTGTGCCGGACGGTTATACTGCCACTGTCCCGACGGATTGTTTCCGTAGGGAATACCGCCCTGCCGTCCCCAGGAACCGGCCTGACCCGGATTCCCCTGGGGCGCAGCGCCCTGTCCCGGCCCGGCCGCATTTCCCTGGCGCCAGCCGCCCGCCCCGTTATTGGGAAAAGGACCGGCTGGATTAGGTCCCTGCGGCTGTCCCGGCCGTACGCCGGGCCCGTTGGTATAAGGGGGCCCCCATTGCCCGTTATGATTCTGACCGGGGTCATTCGGGTTCTCATACCCCAGGTTCTTCTTTATGCTTCTGCTGATATTGTCAATCCCGTCCGACACCGTACGGCATATATTTTCATTCAGTTTTCTGAAATCCTGTGACCTGACAGCGTCATCCACCATATCCCTGATATTGTTCCCCAGGTCTGTCCAATCTTTATCGCTCATATTATTCTCCCAGTCTCTGTCCGTTACAGCCCGGTCCGTTCCATCTCCCCGTCTCATCCAAGATAAACGTCTGGATAAATTATATATGATATGCTATAAAAAATCAACGAAACCAACGGTTAAAATCCTAATGATTTTCTTAAGAAAGCCTTCAGAAACAATTCCGAAGGCTTTCCCGGCGGTATTTGGTGTCCTTTTTACAGTAAAATCAGAACTGGCTGTCTCTCGCACACAATCCGGCTTTTCCATAATATCCCAGGAAGGCGGTTTCCGCACACAGCCGATCCGGCGGCATCCGTTGTTTTTTCACTTTATCCGTTCCGAATATATCGCACAGCTCCATCATATCCTGCACCACTTCCCTGCCAAGCGGATTATAGGGGGAAGGGTTATAGGGGGTGCCGAAGGGATAACCGCCCTCCTGCTCCATATGCCCTCCCAGCAGCACATAATCGTCCATCTCTTCCAGACGTCCGTACAGACGCTCCAGATTTTTCTTATATTCCTGCAGGGATATCACAGGATCCAGCTGCAGCAGGACCATCTGCCCGGATCCGATAGCATCTCCTGTAAAAATCACCTTATGGGTATGATCGATAAAGAGTACGCTGCCCGGCGTATGTCCCGGCAGTTCCATCACCTCAATCCCCAGCCCGCCCAGATCGATCACGGTTCCGTCGGGAATATCCTGCAGGGAGTCATAGGCGATAGCCCTTCCCTCCAGCATGGTATGTTTCATCTTTTCCAGCGGCTCCTTCTCTTTGGCAGACAGATATACTGTCGGGAATTCGTCCGCATGGTACATATGGTCCCCATGGCAATGGGTAAGCGCCAGTTCCAGCGGCAGAGGAGTTATTTTCCTGATCCAGGGGGTTACCGGTTCCGGCCCCATGCCGGTATCGATGACCAGTGCCGCCGTATTTCCTTCCACCACATAGAAAGAGCTTCCCGTGTAATCCTGCAGCTTCCATACACCGGGGCGGAGCATTTCAATGCGGTAGCCCTCCCTCTTGCTGCGGACAAACATCCACGGAAGAACCTCCTTGTCCTCCAGAAACTCTTCCCCGGTCATTTCCGGCCTGCAGGAATAAAGCACCCGTTCATTTCCTGCCGCCCGCAGGCTTCTTGCCAGCGTGAGACACCCATGGAGCAGCTTTCCCTGGGAGGACCAGATCTGTCCGCCCGCCGGACAATAGCTGTCGTCCTCACGGCCGAATATCCAGACCGGCACATAGGAGGCCCTTCTTACCTTCCAGGTCTGCCCTGCCCCGCCTGACACCGCTGCGGCAGCAAATAAATCCGGATAGGCTCCCATCATTTCCCACAGCATATCGGCCGCCCTCCCGGCTCCCATCCCGTAAATCCGGCTCACATCAATCGGGAATTCCTCCACCAGGGAACGCATCTGCTCCGCGATGTCCATATGTTCCGTATCCTTGTCCACCGATACCTGCCAGAAAAAACAGGGGTATTTTTCCTGATCCCAATGCTGCTTTTTCCCGTCGCTTTCCATATAAAGAAGAAGCGGATAGCCTTCCCCGGCTTTTTCCCTGCTAAAATCCGCAGGTTTTTCCAAATACGTCTTATTCTTGTTTTCCATCCCCATACCTCCTGGTAATTTGACTTCTGCTGTCCCTTGTCAACTGTTCAGACCTGTCTGAACGGTTATGCCCTTTATTGCCTTCCCTCCTCTTTTAAGCACAAAAAACCGCCCTGCGGCGGTTTTTTGTTCTGTGTTACTTATCTTTGCTATCTGCCGTACAGTCTTGTCAGCCCGCGGATGTACTCCGCAAGCTCCTGGCTGCACTGTCCTTTTTTCAGACGCCATTTCCAGTTCTCCCCCAACGTTGACGGGGTGTTGATACGGGCCTCGGCCCCAAGGCCCAGCCAGTCCTGAACCGGTATAACAGCAGTGTCGGAAACGCTGGAAAGCGCCGCCCTTACCATGGCTTCCGGCACGTCCTTGTTTCTTTTTACGTTAAGATACTGCTTGGCAAAGGCCCGATCGGCCCTGCCTATTTCCTCCACCCAGGCCGTTGTGGTCTGGTTATCATGGGTCCCCGTATACACCACGCTGTTCCTGGTATAGTTGTGGGGCAGATAATCGCTCTCTTCCCTGGGATCAAAAGCAAACTGCAGCACCTTCATCCCCGGATAACCTGTCTTTTTTACCATGCTAAGAACCGCCGGGGTCAGGTATCCCAGATCTTCGGCGATTACTTCTTTCTTCCCCAGTTCCTGCTTCAGGGTACGGAAAAAGTCGTAATCAGGCCCTTTTTCCCAATGCCCGAACTCCGCTGTGGGATCTCCGTACGGAATGGAATAGTAGGATTCAAAACCGCGGAAATGATCGATCCGCAGGATATCATACAGCTTATAGCAATAGGAAATCCGTTTTATCCACCAGGCAAAGCCCGTTTCCTTATGATATTCCCAACGGTAAAGGGGATTCCCCCAAAGCTGCCCGGTTGCGGAAAACGCATCCGGCGGACAGCCTGCCACCGCCAGAGGGGTACAGTCTTCGTCCAACTGGAAAAGCTCCGGGTTTGCCCAGGTATCCGCTCCGTCCAGGGCCACATAAATGGGAATGTCGCCCACAATGAGGATTCCCTTTTTATTGGCATAACTCTTTAAAGCAAGCCATTGCTTCGTAAACAGGAACTGCTGGAATTTATAGAAAGCAATCTCCTGTGAAAGCTTCTTTCGCAGCTTGGCCAGCGCTTCTTCCTTACGGAGCTTGACATCCTCCTCCCAGGTCAGGAAGCTCGCGCCCCCCAGAGAATCCTTCACAGCCATATATAAAGAATAGTCCTCCAGCCAGAACGCATTTTCTTTTGCAAATTCCTGATACTCCGGCTTCTCTTCTATGCCGCTTCTGTCAAAAGCCTTTTTCAGGATCCGGAACCGGGAATGATACATCTTTTCGTAATCGACATAACATTCATCCTCTCCAAAATCCATTTTATCACATTCTGCACGGGTAATCCAGCCTTCTTCCACAAGGCTTTCCAAATCAATGAAATACGGGTTCCCTGCGAAGGTGGAGAAGGACTGGTACGGGGAATCCCCGTACCCTGTCGGTCCCAGGGGCAGTATCTGCCACAGCTTCTGCCCCGCGCTTTCCAGAAAATCCACAAATTCATATGCTTCCTTCGAAAAGGATCCGATTCCGTATTCCGAAGGAAGGCTGGACACCGGCATTAAAATACCACTTCTTCTCATTTCTGCTCCCATCTGTACGCCCCTCTGTCCGCTTTTGCGCACGAATCCTAATCAGTCTAATTTCCAGATATCCCTGTTATATTCCCTGATGGTTCTGTCAGAAGAGAAGAAGCCGGCTTTGGCAATATTAACAAGCATCATCTTTTTCCATTTTTCCCTGTCCTTATAATCTTCCAGCATCTTATCCTTGACGGCGATATAATCCTCCAGATCAAGCAGGGTCATAAACCAGTCCTTATTCAGAAGCTCTTTGTACAGGCGTTCCAGATTCTCCTTATGACCGGCCTTCATGGCCTGTTCCCCTATGATGAAGTCCACCGCTTCCTTGATAACCGGGCTTTTTTTGTAATAATCTTTCGATACGTAATCGGCTTTCTCATAATGGGCAATGACGGTCTCGGAATCTTTTCCGAAAATGTATATATTGTCCTCCCCCACCAGATCATGGATTTCCACATTGGCGCCGTCCGCGGTTCCCAGTGTCACGGCACCGTTGAGCATGAATTTCATATTGCCGGTCCCGGATGCTTCCTTGGAAGCAAGGGATATCTGCTCGGAAATATCGCAGGCGGGAATCAGCTTTTCCGCATAGCTAACATTGTAATTCTCCACCATAACAATCTTCATATATTTGCCTGCTTCCGGATCGTTGTTCACGATATCCTGCAGCACCAGAAGCAGGTGGATGATATCCTGGGCAATGATATATGCGGGCGCCGCCTTGGCTCCAAAGATATAGGTAACCGGAACGGAGGGTTTCTTGCCCCTCTTGATCTCCAGATATTTATGGATGATATACAGCGCGTTCATCTGCTGGCGTTTGTATTCATGGAGTCTCTTGGCCTGAATATCAAATACGGAATCCGGATTGATTTCCACCCCTTCCTTTTCCTGTATAAAAGCCGCCAGCTTCTTTTTATTATCCACTTTAATCGCTTCCAGACGGTCCAGGAAGTTCTTGTCGTTTATATACGCCAGAAGCTTCTCCAGTTCATCCGCGTTCTTTTTAAATCCGTTTCCGATCCCTTCCCCGATCAGGGCGGTCAGTTCTTTATTACAGGAAAGCAGCCATCTGCGGAAGGTGATACCGTTTGTCTTGTTGTTGAACTTTTCCGGATAAATCTCATAAAAATGATGAAGCTCCGTTTCCTCCAGGATCTGGGTATGGATAGCCGCCACACCGTTTACGGAAAAGCCGTAATGGATATCCATGTGCGCCATATGGACTCTTTTGTCCTTATCGATAATCTGTACCTTGGGATCCTTGAATTCAGCCTTTATCCGCTTATCCAGCTCGTCAATGATGGGGATGAGCTGAGGCACTACTTTCTGCAGGTAGGCATAGGGCCATTTTTCCAGAGCCTCCGCCAGGATCGTATGGTTGGTATAAGCGCAGGTTTTGCTCACCACTTCAATCGCCTCATCTATGGTAAACGCCTTATCCTCCACCAGGATACGGATTAATTCCGGAATAATCATGGAAGGGTGGGTATCATTGATCTGGATCACCGCATGCTCATGCAGCTTGCGCAGATCATAATGCTTCTCCCTCATCTCTTTTAATATCAGCTGCGCCGCGTTGCTCACCATGAAATACTGCTGGTAAATACGGAGCAGATTGCCGGCCTCATCCGAATCGTCCGGATACAGGAACAGTGTGAGGTTCTTTTCCACGTCCTCTTTATCAAAGGTGATTCCGTCTTTTACCAAATCCTCATCCACAGATTCCAAATCGAACAGACGCAGCTTGTTAACGCCGCTGTCATACCCTATGACATCTATGTCATAAAGCCGGGAGGTCACTTTTTTCTTTCCAAAATATACGTCAAAGCTGGTGTCGGTTTTATTCAGCCAGGACTGCTTTTCCAGCCACGCGTCCTTTTCCGCCGTCTGCAGCTTATCCTTGAAAACCTGACGGAACAGGCCGAAATGATAATTCAGGCCGATCCCTTCCCCCGGCAGCCCCAGGGTAGCGATGGAATCCAGGAAGCAGGCCGCAAGCCTGCCAAGCCCGCCGTTGCCAAGGGAAGGCTCCGGTTCCGCTTCTTCTATCCGGGACAGCTCCCTTCCTTTTTCCTTCAGGATGCTTTCCACCTTGTCATAAACCCCCAGGTTAATCAGGTTATTGGAAAGCAGCTTGCCGATAAGGAATTCTGCGGAAATATAATAAACCTTTTTCTTTCCGTCCGTAGGGATTGTGGCATGCATCAGCCCCTTTGTCAGGTTCAGGATCACGTAATACAGCTCCTGATCCGATATCTCCGCAATTTTTTTCCCGTACATTTCCTGTGCCAGAGCTTCCATTTCCTGCTCCAGCCGTTCCTCCAGTATTTCTCTCTGAATTGTATCCATTAATGCCATTGTTCTTCCTCCTGGTCTCTGCATTTACTATTTTAACATATAATATCCAGATATTGCATTCTTATGATGGAATAATCAAGAAGGACTTCCCGTCCTTCCCCGCCTTCCAGAAGCCGGGACATCTCTTCCATGGCTTCGGCGGATACCCTGTAAAAATCCTGTCTCACCGTATTCATCTGTTTTCCTGCATACCCCATTAAAGTGATGCCGTCGAAGCCGCAGACCGGCCGGAAAATATCCATCTCCTGCAAGGCCCTCATGGCACCGATAGCCATTAGATCCGAGGCGCATACCACGATATCCCTGCTGCGGGCATACTGGAAGGTCAGCTGTCTGGCTTTCTTTTCACTGAATTCCCCCTGCCTGACAAATAAGGACAGGTTTTCTTCCTCCGCGAGGCGTTTCATGCCGTTCAGCCTGGCCCCGGTAACAAAGCCGTTTTTCTTGCCTGCAATATAAAGAATCCGTTTCCCTTTGTTTTCCAGGACTGTTTTCTTCGCCACATCGTATTGGGCCTTTTCATGGTCAATCTGCACCGAAGAAGTATAGGGGTTGACAAACGGGGCATCCACTACCACGATCCGGAAATGCTGCTCTTCTACCAGCTTGTGCAGTACCTTATCTTCACGGCTCATTCCGTAAATAATAATCCCTTCAATGCTCTGTGCCTTAAGATAATTGACGATTCCCATAACGTCCCTGTCTCTTATCATGGAAAAAAACACGGTGATGACATCCAGCTTCCTTTCCTGTGCTTTATTAATCGCTCCGGAAAGATACTGCATATCAATTTCGTCAATCGCCTGGGTCTGGGTATTCAGATTCAGCAGCAGGGCCACTCTGCCCGCCTGCTTGGATGACAACGCGGAAGCTATGGTGTTCGGTGTAAAATGAAGCTCCCTGATCGCTTCATTAACCCTGGCTTTCGTTTCTTCACTTACATTGGGATATTGGTTTAATACTTTGGAAACGGTGGAAATTGCCACTCCCGCCTTCTGTGCCACATCCCTGATGGAAGCCATTTCATCCCTCCTTTTTCCTGCGTTTTCCTCTTACGGTTTTCGGAAAACGTTTTCCCTGTTGTTCAAATCATACTCCATCCGTTTCCTCTTGTCAAGCCCGGAAATCGCCCGGATACCGTTCACGGCACAAAGGGCCTTGAACGGTATCCGGGCGATTCCTTCCGTACAAAAAATGGCTGTAGGTAAAGCAACGTATTACGCCGCCTTTCCTACAGCCACCTCATTCGTTATGTACAATCCGTTTCAGACTCTGGTTTCTTTTGCACTGTTCAGCGCATCCTGTATCTGCTTCTTGGCTTCCGGATCCGCCTCTACCATCAGCTGATGTCTGACCCTGGTCTTCATATATTCCGTATCAATAACCAACGCTGCCTTGCAGGCTGCAACCCTTACCCGTGCATCTTCATGCTCGAGATAGTGAGTAATCTGATTAAAAGAGTCCTCATCTCCTATCGATCCCAATGCTTCCAATGCAGCTACAAGTACATCGCTGTCCGCTTTACCCATCATTTTAATAATGGGAGCTGTTTTTTTCTTTTCTACAAATTTTTGGATTTTTGCTAATTCTTTCTGATCACTCATCTTGACCGCCTCCTGAATTTTCTCGGGGCTGCGGCTTTTGCCACATCCGTCAAATGCCCGCCCTCTTGGTAAAGCGCCTGCTATTCTGGCTTATATTCAGGTCAGCACAGCCGGTGTCTTACTCGATATATATAACTGTATACCCCAAATGTGTCTAAATTGTGTCCATGTTCTAAAAATACTATAAATCCGACTAAAAAAGTACTGTCATCTATATAATTTGTATAAAAACGGAAGAAGCAGCACCGGTTAACCGATACTGCTTCTTCCATAAAGCTTCTATACTTATTATTTTCTAACAAGATGACGGGGAACACCGTTGATATACAGCGGCTGCAGTTCACCCATGATAAGAGGTCTTGCATACTTCTCGTAGCCTTCGTTCACATCACAGCCGTCTTCGGTAATCCATTCTGCCGGAACAGGTCTTTCCACATTGGCAATTGCATGGATATCATAAGCGCTGGTACCGCACTGGTAAGGATCGTCTCCGTTTCTGTCCAGAGTGATCATCATGCCGGTCTTTCCTTCTTCTGCAGCAACAACCGCATCATGTCCCACCTGGAAGGCTTCGTTGATATCTGTGAGGGAAGCAAGATGGGTAGCAGCACGCTGCAGGGTGGAGAATTCTACCGCACGGGTCTTCAGTCCTGTCTCCGCAGCCACTTTGTTAGCCAGAGTAGCGGCACAGCCGGAAAGCTGCTTATGTCCGAATGCATCCACGAAATCGGAAGCATTGCCCAGTTCACATACGAAACGTCCGTCAGCCAGAGCAATTCCTTCGGAAACAGCGATTACAACGGAGGATTTGGTTGCTGCCAGATGTTTTACCTTTTCCATGAACTTGTCCATATCAAAGGTAACTTCAGGAAGGTAGATTGCATCCGGTCCGGTACAGTCATCCCCGCGGCTCAGAGCTGCTGCTGCGGTCAGCCAACCTGCATGGCGGCCCATGATCTCCACGATACAGATGGTGGGCTTCTCCACACCAAAGGATTCGTTGTCGCGGATGATTTCTTTCATGCTGGTTGCGATATATTTAGCTGCGGAACCATATCCGGGGCAGTGATCGGTTACCGGCAGGTCATTGTCAATCGTCTTGGGAACGCCCATGAAGCGCTGGGGTTTGTTATGAGCTGCTGCATAATCGGACAGCATCTTCACCGTATCCATGGAATCATTTCCGCCTGCATAGAACAGACATTCAATGTCATGCTTTTCCATGATTTCAAATACTTTCTCATATACTTCCTCATGTCCTTCAATCTTAGGCATTTTAAAACGGCAGGAGCCTAAAAATGCGGAAGGAGTTCTCTTCAGTAATTCGATACCTGTTTCGTCATCCAGATACTCTCCAAGGTCGATCAGGTTGTCCTGTAAGAATCCCTGAATACCATGAACCATACCATAGATTTTCTTTACTCCAAGCTTCTTGGCTGCGGCGTATACGCCTGCAACGGAAGAGTTGATTACGGCTGTCGGTCCGCCGGACTGTCCAACTACAATGTTTCCTCTCATTTTGACATCTCCTTTTAAAATTCTTAAAAAAATAGTTTTCTTTGCATAGATCGTTAAAATTATAGCAGATTCATTTCCCTATTACAAGTGCAAGTCTTAGAAAAAGTTGAATGCGCAGTAAAGGGCATATATGCCTAAAAGCACGGCTCCCTGGACACGGCTCCCTTTTTTCCGGAACAGGATAGGCAGGATGAGCACGGCCATGAGCAGCGCCCCGAGAGGTGCGTCCACACGTACGGTCTGCATTTCCAGTTCCATACCGGTTATCGTGGCGGGAATACCGATTACAAGCAGCATATTCAGTATATTGGCCCCTATAATATTTCCCAGCCCCACGTTTTCGCATCCCTTAATCAGGGACATAATCGTCGTTACCAGCTCCGGCAGAGACGTCCCCAGAGCGATGGCGGTTACGGCGATGACACGCTCCGGCACCCCCAGATAGCCGGCAATGATGATACCGTTGTCCACCAGCAGGTTGGCGCCTAAAAACAAAAGCACCGCACAGAACGCCAGCATCATGAGGTTCCGGGGAAGGGATATCTTTTTCAGCTCCGCCAGGCTTTCTTCGGTTTCTGCCGTGACCTCCTCTTCGGATTTGGCACGCACCATATTCAGCCATGCGTACAGTAAAAACAGGCACAGAAGCACAATTCCGCTCAGCCTGTCAAAGCTTCCGGTAAACCAGCCGTATGCAGTCAAGGCCAATATCGAAACGAAGAAAAACAGACACCGCCACGCAAGTGAGGTGAATTCCACCTTCTTTACCGGCCGGATAAGCTGGGCAAAACCCGCGATTAAGGCCGTATTACATATTATCGAGCCGAAAGCATTCCCCGCGCTGATTGCGGCAGAACCATCAAAAGCCGCCGTCGTAGACACCAGGATCTCCGGCAGGGTTGTACCTATGCTCACTATCGTAGCCCCCACAACAATCTGGGGGATCCCGATCTTTTTAGCCAGTGCCACCGACGCATCCACCAGCTTGTCTCCGCCGAAGCAGATTAACACAAGCCCTGCAACAAATAATAAAATTACTGAAACCATTTACCAGTCCTCCAAATCGCCTTTTTTATCACATTCTGACGAACAGTTTTCAGTATACCTTTCCTCTGTCCGATCCGTCAAGCGGATTAGTATCGCTTCTCTTCCGAATCATGGATAAGTTATCTCATTAATTTATTAGTGACTTGCCTGTGGAAAAAATGTATAATCCTATCCATAGGCTGACAGCTTCTTTCATACGGGGAACAATTACAGCCCGACACAAAAGAACAGGAAATGCAGGGAAAATACACACGCATATTCCTATAATATAATTACGGTGTGACAAGGAATGAGGATGTTTATGAACGGATGGAATGAGGGTATTACCAATGCGATAGCATATATAGAAGATAATCTGACGGAAGATATGGATATCAATGATATTGCCGGCAAAGCCTATGTATCAAGCTTTTACTTCCAAAAAATCTTTCATGTACTATGCGGATTCACAGTTGGTGAATATATCCGAAACCGCCGTCTGACACTTGCTGCCCAGGAGCTATGTTCTACTAATATAAAAGTGATTGATGTTGCCCTGAAATATCGTTACGAATCACCGGACAGCTTCACCCGGGCATTCACAAAGTTCCATGGAATAACTCCTTCTGCTGCTAAAGAGCAAGGCAGCAACCTGAATTCCTTTGCTCCACTGAAAATAAAACTCACATTGGAGGGCGGTACTATGTTAGAGTACAAAATTGTTGAAAAGTCACAGTTTACAGTAATGGGAAAGCTGCGCAGGTTCCATACGGAAACTGCTTATGACGAAATCCCCATGTTTTGGAAGGAGCATATGACAAGCTTGGAAAACAAGACGGTATGTGGTATGTACGGAATATGTATGGACATTGACGGAAAGAACTTTGATTACTTAATTGCCGATAATTATATTCCATGGAATGAGGTTCCGGATGATTATGTAACAAAAGTAATTCCTGCAGGTACCTGGGCTATATTCCCCTGCCATGGTGCATTACCGAAAGCATTACAGGATGTGAATACAAAGATATGGAGTGAATGGCTGCCCTCATGCAAAACATATAAGCTTGCGGGTAACTACAATATTGAAATGTATACACCATTATGCGAGAACCCGGAAGATGATTATAACGAGATTTGGATACCTGTAGAGAAGGTGTAATCCCAAGTCACATCACAGGCTCTGCGGCACCGGCTTTCCCGCCGTAAAACCGCACATCATTAAGCCGCATCCAAAACGATTGTTACTGATTACGAAGCGAACAGTAACAATCGTTTTGTTGTCCGGAAAAATTCCCCGTAAACGGCTATTGAGTTTCCCAAATAAACCCTTTATAATAGGAAGAAGCCGCTTTCAGGCTGTTATTTACACCGGTCAAACGGGCAGGAGGAATGTATGAAAAAGCAGACAGCAAATCAGATTACAGAAGGGGTTATTTGGAAGCAGCTTTTGCTTTTCTTTTTTCCCATTCTTTTCGGGACATTTTTTCAGCAGCTCTATAATACCACCGATGCTGTAATCGTGGGTAATTTTGTAGGGAAAGAGGCGCTCGCTGCGGTAGGAGGGCCTGCGTCCACTCTGATCAACCTGCTGGTTGGCTTTTTCGTAGGGCTTTCTTCAGGTGCTACCGTTATTATATCCCAGTTTTATGGGGCTAAAAATCATTCCGATGTCAAAAAAGCCGTACACACCTCTATCGCCCTTTCTCTTGCAGGGGGCGCTGTTATTATGGTTCTTGGCATTCTTTTTGCGGGGGCAGCTCTTCAGCTTATGAATACGCCGGATGATATCATGAAGCTTTCTCTGACTTATATGCGTATTTATTTCCTGGGTGTCATCCCTTCTTTGTTATATAATATGGGATCCGGTATCCTCCGTGCGGTGGGGGATGCCAAGCGTCCGTTGTATTTTTTGATTATATCGTGTTTAATAAATATTATTCTGGATGTCTTCTTTGTGGTAGTTTTAAAAATGGGTGTGGCAGGCGTGGCGATAGCCACTTCTCTTTCCCAGGTGGCGAGCGCGGTTATGGTTCTTGCGGCCCTGATACGGGCCGAGGATTCCTACAAGCTTCGTGTGCGGGAAATCCGGTTTACGCCGGGGATTCTGAAGCATATCATCCGTATAGGGCTGCCGGCCGGGCTGCAGTCCACCATGTATTCCGTTTCCAACCTGATCATCCAGGCCAGCATCAACTCGTTCGGTACGGATACGATTGCCGCATGGACCGCATACGGAAAGGTTGACGGGATTTTCTGGATGATCATGGGCGCCTATGGCGTGGCAATTACTACTTTTGCAGGTCAGAATTTCGGTGCCGGCAAATACGACAGAATCCATAAAAGCGTCAAGGTCTGCCTGGGTATGGCCGCTTTTACCAGTGTTCTGCTCAGTGCCGTCGTTTTGCTGGGAGGGCGGATTTTCTTCCGGCTGTTTACCTCGGACGACAGTGTTATCGACATCGGGCTTCATATGATGGCCGTCATTTCCCCGAGCTATATCACTTATATCTGTATCGAGATATTGGGGGGTACGGCAAGAGGCTGCGGGGATTCCATCATTCCCATGCTCCTTACCTGCTTCGGTATCTGCGTCCTGCGCGTCATCTGGATTCTCGTGATTGTCCCGTTCCGTCCGGAGGTTTCTACGGTGGCATTCAGCTATCCGCTGACCTGGACGGTAACCTCGGTTATGTTCATCGTCTATTATTTGAGAGGCAACTGGCTGAAGCGCAGCCGGGGCCTTACATAAACAGAAAAAAAGGATCCGGCAGCCGGATCCTTTTTTCTGTCCATTTGTCACGTAACAGAGGCGGCGGAAAATTCCGCAAGAAAGGCCTGGTAATCCTTTGCGGGCATGGGTTTGGAAAATACATATCCCTGGATATAGTCACAGCCCATTTTTTTCAGCAGCTCCACCAGTTCGCTGTCCTCGACGCCTTCGGCCACCGTTTCCATGTTCAGGGCCTCCGCCAGCTTCATCATACAGGAAATCACAGCCAGCCCTCTCTCATCCTCTTTCCCTTTTTCAAAAAACCGTCTGTCAAATTTCAGAACATCCATGGGGATATCCTTTACGATATTCAAAGAGGACTGTTCCGCGCCAAAATCATCCATGGCACAGGGAAAACCCGCTTCCTTCAGCCCGTCCACAATCTCCCGGAACACCTCATGATTTTCCACAATAACGCTTTCGGTGAATTCCAGCTCAATACCTCCCCGGGGAATATGGTATGCTTCCTTTATCCGGCTGAAGCTTTCCACAAAATCGGGCTGCAGCATGGTCATGCG
This sequence comes from Eisenbergiella sp. OF01-20, assembly GCF_003478085.1. Classification (NCBI taxonomy): domain Bacteria; kingdom Bacillati; phylum Bacillota; class Clostridia; order Lachnospirales; family Lachnospiraceae; genus Eisenbergiella; species Eisenbergiella sp. OF01-20. The sequence continues at coordinate 177,235 of NZ_QUES01000009.1, forward strand.
GGATACGTTTACCGTGACACACAGCGGCCTGCCGTCCTTTTCCCGCCAGTCCTGCACGTACCGGCAGGCATGCTCAAACATATACCGGTCGAGTTTTGCAATAATCCCTTCCCGCTCCAGTATAGGGATAAATACAGAAGGATATGCAAGACAGCCGTCGGTCCCTTTCCACCGGACAAGCGCTTCCGCACGGAGGCATCGCGCAGGTCTCAGGGATACCTGGGGCTGGAGGTACATAACGAACTCCTCCCTGTCCATAGCTTCCCGTACCGCCGATTCCATCTGCATTTCGTTGACCGCACTGCTTCGCATAGATTCACTGTACACAGCCATATGGCTGCCGGACAGAGGTTTGACACTTTTTTCCGCCATATTGGCCCTGTCCAGCATTTCATTCAGACTGAGCCTGTCTTCGGGATTTTCCATCAGATAGGCCCCGCAGGCGAATTCCACGCGCACGCCTTTATAATCCTGAGCAAACAGCTCCAGCGTATCCGCCATATTCCGGAAGCGCCTCTCCAGCTCGTTTTCATCCCTGTAGCATCGCAGTACCACAAATTTATCCCCGGAAATACGCCCGAAGGTTTCCCACGGCTCCATGGTCCGGGCAATGGACTGCGCCCAGTACTTCAGGAATTTGTCCCCCGTTTCATAACCGAATACATCATTTATGTATTTGAATTTTTTAAGGTCCGAGTACCACAGGACATACTTTTTATCGGTATTTTCCTGTAACAGTTTCAGCGCATTCTTTTTAAAGCCTTCGAAATTCAGATACCCTGTGGTCCCGTCATAATACATGATTCTTTGATTTTCCAGCTTCAGTTCTTCCTTCATCAGGAATGCGGAAGTATAATCGGCAAGCATGTTCAGCAGGGAAAGCTCCGTCCAGTATCTGGTAATGTTCTTCAGGCCCATAAATCCCAGGAGCCGTTTCCCCGCACAAATAGGGGTGAGGCAGAAGGATTGCGTGCCGCTCTCCTTCAGCACCTGATAGCTGGTATCATCCCTCCCGGCCAGCTGCGCAGCATCCTTGACGATAACCTGCTTCCCGCCGGCAAGAAGCTCCTCCCAATAGGAGCGAAGCCGGAAGGAGGGGAGTTTTTTATCCATCGTCCGTATTGTCTCCTGCTTCTGATCCCAGCGGATCACCTTTCCCGACTGGATAAAAAAATGCATAAACCCTTCTTCCGCTCCAAAAAAGCGGCACATCTTGGAAAGCAGCTCCCTGGCGGCTCCTGAGGCCTCCTTTTGATCCAGCAGGGAACGCATGCAGGAGGCAAGGACATTCTGTCCGTTCAGGCTTCTTTGCAGCACCTCATCCGTCCTCTCCGGCCCGGAAACATCCATGACCACTTCCATTCGGACTGTTTTCCCCTCCCATTCCACAAGCTTGTCCTTCAGAATATAGTCGCCGTTGATGATATCATTATGATGCTTCCAGATATAATACTGCTCTCTGCTGAGGATGTCATTCGTACAGAAAGGACAAGGCTCCGTCCTGCCCTGCAGTACCTGATAGCATTTTTTTCCCTGGTAATCTCCCCATGTCCGTTTTATCTTGCCGGGATCAACCACATTGATCAGGTACAGCTCATAGGTAACCGGATCGCTCAGATAAATAAAATCTTCATTTGACTCCAACGTCAGCTTTTCGGAAAAACCCAGTGCATACTTCTCCAGCATATGGGTAAAAACTGCCGACTCCCCGGACAGTCCCACATATCCGTCCATCTCTTCCGTAACCTGCCTTTTCGTATTTTTTGTTCCTTCTATCTCTCTATTATAAATAGCACAGGAAAAAAAGCAATGTCTTTTCATCCCTTCCTTTTTGCGGTATTATAATAGTAAGAAGGGTAACTGTTCCATACCTTCCCTGTTACCGGCAAGGTCACTTATGGCGTGTGTTTCTTTCCATAGAAAAGGGGGTTTTCATATGGCAAACACAATTATTACAATCGGCAGGCAGTTCGGCAGCGGCGGTCATGAAATCGGTAAAATTGCCGCCCGTGAACTAGGAATCGAATGCTACGACAGCAGGCTGATTCAAATGGCGTCCGAAAAGAGCTGTATCGGAATGGAGCACCTGAAGCCTGTGGATGAAAAGCGGGCCAATCCCTGGCTGTATACCGTGCCTTCGGATTATTCCAATGAAATGACCGGCTTCGGGCTGCCTATGAATGATATGCTGTTCAATGTACAGTCCCAGGTCATCCGTCAGCTGGCAGATAAGGAATCCTGCATCATCGTGGGCAGATGTGCCGATTCCGTACTGGAGTCCTATCCGGATGTGATTTCCATATTCATACGTGCCAATATGCCGGAACGCGTCAAACGGATTATGGAACGGCAGAACATCTCCTCCCGTGAAGCGGAATCCCTGATCAAAAAAAGGGATAAGGACAGAAGCCTCTACTACAACTTTTTTACCGACAAAAAATGGGGGCGGGCGGAAAGCTATGACCTCGTTCTTAACAGTACTACCCTGGGCGTTGATAAATGCGTCCGCCTGATTTGTTCGCTGGTTAAATAAGTATGGGGAGAAACTGTCTTTGCCAGGCAAAGCCCCGCAGCATTACAGAAGAATTTCCGGGTCCTTTTTCCCGGAAATTCTTCTTTTTTTGGCATCTTTTTAACCTTTGTAAAAAGTATGTAAAATAGGCGCCGCAGGCATGGTTTTTTCTTTTTCTTCCTATATAATAGGCAATGTAAATTGCACGTTTAATACATGTTAAGAAAGGGTAAAGAAATGACTATCAGCTTCTCTGCTTTTCTCTCGCAGCTTCTATCCAATCCCGCCCTTGCCATCACCGCCCTGCTGACCCTGGGAGTCATTCTTGTCAATGGCTGGACCGACGCGCCCAATGCCATTGCCACCTGTGTATCTACCAGAGCCATCAGCGCCAGGCATGCCATCATCATGGCTGCTGTCTTTAATTTCCTCGGTGTATTTGTAATGACTATGATAAATGCCAGCGTCGCCTCCACCATCTATAATATGGTGGATTTCGGGGGAAACCCGGAGCAGGCCCTGGTAGCCCTGTGTGCGGCGCTTGTGGCTATTGTCACCTGGGCCACCGCAGCATGGTGGTTCGGCATTCCCACCAGTGAAAGCCATGCCCTGATTGCCGGGCTTTCCGGTGCCGCTATCGCCATGCATAACAGTCTGGCAGGCATCCAGCTTTCCGAATGGATCAAGGTTATTTACGGCCTGATCCTTTCCACGCTCCTTGGTTTTGCCCTGGGCTGGCTTTCCGCTAAGGGCGTGGAGTTTTCCTGCAGACACAGGGACAGATGCGGTACCACCCGCTTTTTCGGAGGGGCGCAGATCGCCGGCGGGGCGGCGATGGCCTTCATGCACGGTGCGCAGGACGGCCAGAAATTTATGGGGGTTTTCATGCTGGGGATCTTTCTTGCCGGCGGGAAGGACGGGGTCACCTCTTTCCAAATCCCTCTCTGGCTCATGATCCTTTGCAGTATGGTAATGGCTCTCGGAACCTCCATTGGAGGCTACCGTATCATCAAAGCCGTGGGTATGGATATGGTCAAGCTGGAAAAATACCAGGGCTTTGCCGCAGATATGGCGGGTGCCGTATGCCTGCTGCTCTCCTCCCTGACCGGAATCCCGGTATCCACCACGCATACAAAAACAACAGCTATCATGGGCGTGGGCGCCTCCCGCAGGCTCTCCGCCGTAAATTGGGGCGTAGTGAAGGAAATGGTTTTGACCTGGGTACTGACCTTCCCGGGCTGCGGCATTATCGGTTATCTTTTCGCAAAATTATTTTTATTCCTCTTCTGAAGTCCCCCATGCCCGGTTCACCGGACAGCATCATGCAGGAAAGCAGCCGGCCGAAAGGCCATCAAGATTATGGAAGCAGACTGCAAATATAATTCAAGCCCTCAAGAAAGGAAACTATCATGGCACGTAAAAAAGAAAATAATTATTTTGAGATGTTTGTAGAAGCGGTTACCTATTCCTGCCAGGCCGCAGATATGCTGAAGGAGGATTTTCTGAATTTTGATCCCGCCCAGCTGGCTGTCCATATCGAATCTCTGCATAATATCGAACATACCGCGGACATTGCCAAGCACGGACTCCTGGAAAAGCTCATGAAGGAATTTATCACCCCCATCGACCGGGAAGATATCCTGGAGCTTTCCAAAGCCCTGGACGATGTGACCGACAGCCTGGAGGATGTCCTTCTTCGGCTGTACATGTTCGGGATCACCTCGTTACGGGAGGATGCCATATCCTTTGTTTCCATCATCAATGACTGCTGCTATTCCCTTAAAAAGCTGATGCTGGAATTTGAGAATTTCCGTAAATCCAAAGTGATTAAGGAAATGATCATCGATATCAACCATCTGGAGGAAACCGGCGACCGCCTGTATACGGAGGCCATGCACCGGCTCTATACGGAACCGGCCGACGCTGTGGAGATCCTTGCCTGGACCACCATCTACAACCGTATGGAAAAATGCTGCGACAAATGTGAAGACGCCGCCGACGTGGTGGAAGCCGTCCTCCTGAAATACAGCTGATCCCCCTGCCCGCAGCATTTATGCAAAACAGAAGGCGCTTTTTTATACACCAAGCGCCTTCTTTATTTCCGGCACAGCCATGCCGTCCTCCCGCATCTGCTTAATTTCCCGGATCCGGGATACCGCTTCCTCCCTCCGGTATCTGCGGGTGAGATTCTCTTCTGCCTGTTCAAAAGGAATCATGCCCTCCTCCGTATAAAATTTAAGCGTGCTGTAACGGGATTCCGTCAGACGAACCAATTCCCCAATGGTAACAAATTCAGCTGTCTGTATTGTTTCCAGACTTCTTTGCCTGCCCATTTTCCTCACCCTGCCTTTTATTTACTGTCTTTTATCTACTGTCTTTTTATTTACAGCCTTTTCTTTGCCGGCTTTCTTCTTTTCATCAGCAGCTTTTATATTTGTTTTCACGTTTCTTTTTTAAACGAAGGAATCAGGTGGCGGCACTTCCCGATATGCTGACCGCTATAATCATTGTCTCCACATACTCCATCATTTTCTTAACCGTGGTTCCCTGCTCCGATTCCCTGACCTCTTTGATCCGCTTCCTCAACTGTTCCGATTCATATTTACTGAAATACTGCTTTAAAAGCCCGCTTGTATCCAAAAGAGCCGTCAAAGCGGCGATATCATCGCTCACCTCGCCCTCCTCCAGAAGTTCCGCCCGGAGCTGCTGGATAACGTTATCCACACATCCCTCCTCCGGATAAAAACGCAGGCTTTCCACCAGTATCCCTTTGCTTTCTTCCTTCGCGCAGCCTTCCTTTACCAACGATCCGCCCACGCTGTATACAAGCTCCTTTATCCTTTTATCCGTAAAAGAAAATGCATAATCAGAGGCTATCGTACTGATTTTTCTGGGTTTCTCCGCCAGATAAGCATAAAAAGGGCGTAAATAGCTTCTCTCTTCTCCGGGTTCCTTCCTTGCTGCAATCTTTTTTCCCTCTTCTTCGCAGCAGCCTGCACCCATCAATTCCAGTAACGCTCCTCCTGTAAGACATACCTGCTGCTCCACCGACCAGGCGGACAGTTTCCCATTTTTATTCAATGCGCATAATAAATACTGCTGTGTTAATCCAAGTTCTTTCATTCTGTCATTTCCTCCTTTAAGAAAAAACAGTACCGTATCGGTTTTGCCGATTGCCGTTTCCTGCATAATGTGTATAGGTTACCACTTATTACTTACTACTTATCACTTGCTACTTACAATATACTCGTTCTCTTCCCTTTTGTCAATAACTATTACGAATAAGCAGGAAAAAAGTCTTACAACAGGAGGACGAATAACAGCCTGTGGGAAAAGCCGGAGGGCAAAACCACGCGGCAGCACCACAGGGGGCGTTAACTGTAACGGTTGATACGCTTTGTCCTGTCTTTTTCCTTCCTGACTATTGACAAGCCAGAAACTGCCACGGTATAATATAGACCGTGACAGCATTCCTATGCTGTGATTTGCGGTTATGGCGGAATTGGCAGACGCGCCAGATTTAGGTTCTGGTGGGAGACCATGCAGGTTCAAGTCCTGTTAACCGCATGAATTTAACACCGAAATGTCCTTACTTAAACATGATTTTGTTTAGAGAAAAAGGAGAGAAGGTGCGTACTATACAACAGCGTACAGAGGGTGTCGCAAAATCATTGAATAGAGATGATTGAGCGGCACCCTCTATTTAAAACCAAAATAATTAACCGCTGATGTTGTTTAACTTATGACATTACATTTACACGTACCTTTATCGCCGAACTTCTGATTCACCCTTGTGGACTTTGCACGGTTTACAGTAGTGTTTCGGGTAAATTCTATGCGTAAATAAAAAGCTTTTTGCCTATAATAAACAATATTGTCTCACTGAGAAAAAGGCAGTTAAACTGATAGAGTGATCTGATATTAAACCAGCGGATTAAAAAAGTGGATTGTATGTACACTTTGGCAAGAGAGGTGTTATTATGTGGAGATGCTCGGAATGTGGCAAAGAGTTCAAGAAGATGAATCAAGACCATTATTGCGGTAAATTAAATACGATTGATGAATATATCGCCGGCCAGCCTGCGGCAGTTCAGCTGATTTTGCATAAAGTGCGTGAAGCCATCCGCGCTACCGCACCAGATGCCGTGGAGAAAATCTCCTGGCAGATGCCTACATTTTGGCAAGGCGAGAACATTATCCACTTTGCGGCGTTTCAAAAGCATATTGGCATCTATCCCGGCGATTTGTCCCTTGCGCCCTTTGAAGAACGCCTGACTGGGTATCACAGGACGAAGGGTGCGGTTCAGTTTCCGTTTGACAAGCCCATTGACTTTGAGCTGATAGCGGACATGGCGCGATGGCGTGTGGCCTGCGTCCAGGAAAAGAATAAGATGAATGATAAAACTTATGAATATGATGCAATCATTGAGTCCACCGATAAATGCGGCGCCTATGTTGTATTTCCATACGATGTCCGTGGGGAATTCGGCAAGGGACGTGTCAAAGTCCATGCAACATTTGACGGCGAGCCTTACGATGGCAGTGTCGTGAACATGGGAGTGAAGAACCCGGACGGCTCTGTCTGCTATATCATCGGTATCCGAAAGGACATCCGGGCAAAAATCGGCAAGCAAATTGGCGATCCGGTGACCGTTAAGATAACGGAGAGGAAATAAAATAAAGAAGGAGAGCTGATAATGATTACACCTTATCTTGTGTTTAACGGTAACTGCAATGACGCGCTGGATTTTTACCGCGCAATATTCCATTGTGGCGAGCCGAAAGTCCTGCCTTATGGAGACTATATGCCGGAGGGTTCCAAGACCCCGCCGGAGCTTATGCGCACCTGGGTGATGCACGCCGAGATGACAATATGTGGTACGAATGTCTGGTTTGCGGATGAAGCAACACCGGTCAAAGAAGGGGGCAACATCAGGCTGACCGCTGCCGTGCCCACGGGCAAGGAGGCAAAGGTTATCTTCGATGCGCTTTGCCAAGGCGGCGAAGTGACACTTCCGTCGACCGAAACGTTCTACAGCGTATTCCATGCCGCCGTAACGGATCAGTTCGGCGTGAATTGGAATGTTGTCGCCGAGGAACAGCCGAAACAGGAGCAAGGCTGATGCCGGCAGGCTTTACTCCTGACGAGCTCCGCGAAGCGCATCGCGCTTTGCTGACCACGCTGTATAAGTGCAAGAAGATGGACGCCGCCAAACTGGGCAAGTCACAACAGACTCTTCTTAAACGGCGAATCGCCGCTCTGAAAATTGCGCTGACATTGATCGAGAAGGAACAAGCACAGGAGGAGAAAGGATAAAAATATAATGGACAACGAGCGTGTATATAAGATGACATTTTCAAGCGTTTATCCCATGTATATTCAAAAAGTGGAGAAGAAGGGCCGTGCCAAAGAGGAACTCGACACGGTGGTTTGCTGGCTGACGGGCTATGACGACAGTGGATTGCAGGCGCAAATTGAAAAAGAGGTTGATTTTGAGACGTTCTTTGCTGAAGCCCCGCAAATCAACCCTAATGCACATAAGATTACAGGCGTAATCTGTGGCGTTCGTGTAGAGAACATCGAAGAGCCTCTCATGCAGAAAATCCGTTGTCTTGACAAATTGGTTGATGAATTAGCGAAAGGCAAACCGATGGAGAAGGTTTTAAAGAATTGAATGTGAAACCGTAATAAATCCGCTTCGTATTTGTACGGAGCGGATTTATTACAATTGAGCGTTCCTCATACTCAACCCGTAAATATAGGTAACTATTCTTCTTGGGCATATAGTTGCTTAATATCCATTTTAAGCGGAGTTATATCTTTTATTTTGATATTGGTATAAAGATATTTTCCCATATCCCGATCATGCCAAAGTTCACCAATGATTTCATGTGGATCATCCACAACATAATTCCTACCTTGCAATGCGCCGCAATGTTCACATATATTAGCCATATATTTTGATTTTGTGGTATTGCTATAGCGTAACTGAATAGTTGATATTTGCTTTGATAGCAAATCATCAATATAACTTAAATCCCCCAATCCAACTGTGGGGCCACCTAGGCTAAAGAGTTCGTCCAAATCAGCAAGATCATAATCAAGATAATAAGAATAAACTGGCGTTTTCTTTTTGCATTTATAGCATTCCTTTTCCCAGCGATAGATGTTCAATCCATAGTTTTGTATATACTTTAATATAAAGTCGGGAATATTCAATGTTGATTTGCATGTCGGATAATTAGAACATCCTGCAAATACACCATATTTCCCTTCACGGATTTTATAATAGCCATTACAGCTGCCACATGAGATTCGAACATCCACATGCGGGGAATTCGAAACAGTATTGGCCCTTGGCTCTGGCTTAGCTTTTGGACTTTCGCTTTCATCGTTTTTCTTGCCGAACAATTTATCAAATATACCCATGAACGACTCCTCCTCTTATAGTCAAGTGCGATTAACAATACAGAACTCAGGTTAATTATTATATTTCAGATACTCTATCTGAAAATATTCGAGGAAACCCAGTCAGGGTTTCCATTAAAACGTCTTTTCTTTCTTTTGCCACCTTTTGAAATTGCCTTTTGTTTTTTATTGGAACCCCTGAAAGTACCGCTGCAAGTCTTAAAGATATAACTCTATCGCCAAAACCTGATTCATAAATAATAATACTCTTTTTAGATGGAAGGCCATATCGCATCTGCCTGCTTAGTTCACCCAGCAGCCTACATGTGTCTTCGATTTCTTCGTAATGTAGTTGCATGAGCTCAGCGATCGCATTAATAATGAGTGTTGAGGCATATCCAAACCCATCATCGCAAATATCAATGATTTCTCCAAGCTGTATATCTCCTTCCTTTTTCCTGCGGATAATCTTGACATCATTTTCAGATGCATAATCACAAATTTGCTTATACGAAGCTCCATCAATCCACATATTGGCCATAATGGGTATTGATTCTGCTGTTATCACTGCCCTCAGACATTTGTTTTCACTGTATTCAATCAGTTTTTGAATAATTAACTGTAGAATTTCTGATGTCATCTCACAGCTCATTAGCCCATCACAGTTTTCATTAACCCAATTTTCTAATTCAAGGAGTTGTTTTGTTCCAAGCAATGTGCGACTAAAAGCCGATCGCTTATCTGCGCTACTAATCGTGTTCAGTATATGCTCTCTGATTGTTGTGAATATGATTTTCAAGCGTTCTTTTTCTTTTGCGGTAGCAAGAAAATCGCCAAATGTACTAGATATGAGTGTATCTATGTCTTGGTCACTATCATCAGTGAGAAATGACAAGAGGTAGCTTTCAATTGCGTCTAAGCATTCTCTGGTTTCCGGGACTTTATTTATTTCTCAGGAATCTTCCTTCCGAAAAAACCTATCCATCTGTGCATACAGAAGTTCGGCAGAAACAGGTTTGCTGATATGGGCGTTCATACCCGCCTGTCTGCTCTTTTCCACATCCTCCGCAAAAGCATTTGCCGTCATGGCGAGGATCGGAACCGTACCCGCATCCCTGCGCTCCATGGAACGGATAAGGCCGGCAGCTTCGTAGCCGCCCATCTCCGGCATGAGAATATCCATAAGAATCATATCATAATAGCCCACAGGGGAGGCGGCGAACTTTTCCACTGCCTTTTTCCCGTCTTCCGCCGTCTCTGATTCCGCCCCCATCATATGGATAAATTCGGATGCAATTTCCCGGTTCAGTTCGTTATCCTCCACGATGAGGATCCGTTTGCCTTCAAAAGCTCTGCCCTCCGGTTTCACTCCTCCGGTATCGGCAGGTGTTCCGGTATCGGCAGGCGCTCCGTTGTCCTGCAAATCCCCGTTTTCTTCCGGAGAGACTTCAGGCGCCGGATTATCCTGCCCGTTCCCCTGATGCATCGAATGCGCCGCTCCCTGCGAAGGATTTTCCGGCTCTCTCTCTTTCTGTCCCGCTCCCTGCAGCGCAGGCTCCCCGTCCCCGGCTTCCCATAAAGGGATTTCTACGGTAAAACAGCTGCCCACTCCCAGCCGGCTTTCCACCGTAAGCTTGCCTCCCATCAGCTCCGCAAGTCGCCTGCTGATAGCCAGCCCAAGGCCGGTGCCGCCGTATTTCTTTGCGGTGGCACTGCACTCCTGTTCAAAGGGCCGGAATATTTTTTCCTTATTTTCCTCACGGATCCCGCATCCGGTATCCTCCACTGTAAACTGCAGGCGGCGGAGGCCTTCCCTGACATCCGTTTCCCGTACACGGAGGCTTACCCGTCCCCCCGGTTCCGTAAACTTAAAAGCATTGGAAAGAAGGTTATTGATGATCTGGCTGATGCGCAGGGAATCCCCCAGATAGGCGGTATCCCTGTCCATCTCCGTCTCCATACGGAAATCGATATTTTTCTCCGCCGCCTGGGAACCGGCAATCGCGGCAAGCTGCTCCAGCATTGTCCCGAATTCCATACGTTCCACGCAAAGCTCAATTTTGCCGCTCTCTACTTTCGTCATGTCCAGCACATCATTCAGAAGGGAAAGCAGCTGGCCGGAGGACAGTTCCACCTTATGGAGGCAGTCCTTCACCTTTTCCCGGTTCTCCAGGTTATGCATGGCAATGTGGTTCATCCCGATAATACCGTTCAGCGGCGTCCGTATTTCATGGGACATCCGGGATAAAAATTCGCTCTTAGCCAGGCTGGCCTCCTCCGCCAGCCTGAGTGCCTGCTCCGTGGAGCTTTTTTCCCGTGCAAGAAGCCGGTTTTTCTGCCTTATAATCATGGCATAGCCAATGAATATACTGAGTAATGCGACTGTAATAATCAGGATGATCCCCATCGCCATCCGGGTCATGCCGCCGCTCAGTTCACTGATCCTTTCATCCAGCTTTCCATAGGGCATACTTACGCACATATACCAGCCGTTCACGGACAGGGGGATATAATACAGATATTTATGCACCCCGTCCAGAGTGAATGCCGTCACTCCCGTTTTTCCCTCTCTGATCTCCCTGCTGAGCATATCGGAAGTATACCCGTCATCAAACACAGCGTTGCTTTCCAGAAAATCCAGGACATTTTCACCGTCTTCTTCCTTTCCTTCATACCGCAGGATATAGCTGCCTTCCCTGTCTATAATATTCCCGTAAGCATTGGCGCCTTCCCGGTACAGGGACAGTCTCTCGCTCAGATAGGCAGGCTCCATCCCCACAATAGCCGCCACCATCCGGGTGTCTCCGAAGGGAATAGGTTCCATCACCGCTGAAATAAGGATTATCTGGCGTCCCAGCAGGGTCCGGTTGGACTCCATGCATTTGGGCTGTCCGTCCAGAAGTGCCTGCGCACTTTCGATAACCTCCGCCGCAGGATAACAGCCATCCGCCGAGTAGTAATTCCCTTTTTCATCCAGCATCGCCAGGAATGCAAAATTATTGTTCTGCTGCTTTTCCGCCATGAACTGCTGCAGCGTTTCCTGCGATTCCAGATTCCTGGGTTCGATATTGGTCATGACACTGCCTACACGGGTAAACTGGCTCGCCATTGTCGTATCAAAATGACCGGCCATCTGATCGGCCATCTCCGCCAGATAGATATCGCTGATTTCCAGGATGGTCCTGTTGGTTTCCTTCCTGTCCTCCCGCACCATCCATACCAGCAGAAACAGTACCAGCAGCACCATCGCGGCTCCCCCGGCGGCCATGGCTGCGGTTTGTTTTCTATTAGATGTTTTTCCTGCCTTCATACCCTGCTCCGTCAGTTTTATTCTATCCTGTTCTTTCCGTGAACCGATAGTTTATGGTCATCTTACCATCTCTGCATGGGAAAAACAAGCCTTTGGAACCAGATGGAGGCACAGAAAGCAGCAGGGCCGTCTGAACTGTTGCGCAGGGAGTTCCTTCTGTCAGGAAGCAGAATCAGCTTTCCCGAATGAGTAACTGTAAATAAACATATGAAGCGTATAATCCGCAGCCGGTCTGAAATCCACTGTCTTTTCCCCGCGCCGCAGAAATCCCTGGCTTTCATAAAACGGATAATTGCAGGTGCTGTCCGTGTACAGGTAAAATTCGGAAACCGCTTCCTCCTTCAGATAGGCAAGTGCCCGTAATAACAGCTGCTTTCCCGTCCCTTTCCCTCTTTCCTCCTCCGAAAGGGCAAAGAAAACCAGCTCCCCGTCAAAGCGGCGTCCGCATTCCTTCAGCAGCTCCTGATCCGTTTTATCAAAGCCGGAAAACATGCGTCCGATCCGCCTCCCGCTTTTGGTTGTGAGCAGATGCAGGGCCGCCGCAGTCTGGCGGAGATCATCCCCCAGGCGGATCCGGCCTCCTGCCGCCTCGCTGCGCGCCATAATGATTCCCAGTACCTTATCCCCTCTTACCGCCACTCTGGAAAATGTCTTTCTCGCAAGACAGCTTCGCAGATATAAAGCGGCCATCCGCCGCGCATCCTTCGGATTGGGGCTGAGCTTATCATAACCCCAGGTTTTTCTTATAATATCCTCCACCGCCTTATAATCCCTTTTTTCCAGTTCTCTGTATACAATACCCGTTCCTCTGTTTTCCATAGCCATACGCTCCTTTTTTGTTTTACAGCATTCCGGCGCCGCATAACTCATCCCACTGCCGTCTGAACTGTTACGTTTTCCATGCGCCTGCGGGCACTCGTCCTTGACTCCCGCTTCCTGTTAACGCTATAATAATCTTTACACTAACTGTAAAGTCAAGAAGTATTTTTCTCAAACCCCTAAAATGTATTAGTTAATTCTTATTTCACCCTTTAAATTCGTGTTTGAT
>NZ_QUES01000090.1:0-1656 GCF_003478085.1 Eisenbergiella sp. OF01-20
TTCCGCGCGCCTTCGGGCGCGGCACAAATAGTAATGAAAGATTTTCAAAACCTATACTCCGTGAGATAATGCTTGTAAGAAGCTATACTACAAAGCACGGGAGGAGGAGTTGTAAATTCTTTCTCGTTTTAGACAGCATAAAAATCAGTGTATGTTCTGCCTTTTCAAGCACAAATAAGTGGTACTACGAGTCCGTACACTAAGAATTGTTTTAACGCCTTGGTTAAATTGTGTGGCAGTTCAGTCAATGGCTTCTTATCTTACTTAAGAAAGGAGTATGGCTATGAAAGTTACTTACCAAACCTGTTGTGGTGTCGATGTTCACAAATCATTTCTCGTTGCCACAATCATTAAAACTTCCGGTGGTATCGAACCTGACTACCAGAAAAAACGTTTCTCTACGTTCAACAATTCCATTCTTGAATTCAAACGGTGGCTTCTTAACAATGATTGCCGCTATGTTTGTATGGAATCCACTGGCAAATACTGGGTTCCTGTCTTTAATCTTCTTGAAGATGAAATCCATGTTACGATAGCTAATCCCAAATGGGTAAAGGCTGTAAAAGGTAACAAAGATGACACCAAGGACTCTAAATGGATTGGAGATTTGTTCCGTCTCGGACTTGTGAAAGGCAGTTATATTCCCTGTAAAAAAATCCGCGTTTTGCGTGAATTTACAAGGTATCGCTATAAACTTGTTTCCTGCCGTTCCAGTGAAAAGAATCGATATCAGAATGCTCTTACTGTGTGTAATATTGCATTAGATTCCGTTGTATCCGATATCTTTGGGAAGTCATCTACATCCATTGTTGACTATCTGCTTGAACAGTCGGGCAATTCTATCGATCATGAAGAAATCGCATCAAAACTTCTTAGGAGCCTCAAATCTAAAGAAGATGCTGTTATCGAATCCATTGAAGGATATCAGATGACTGATTCCCAGAAATATCGTATGCGCCTCGTCCGCGCACATATGGATTATATCACAGCTGAAATAAATGATGTAGACTCTGAAATAGAATCTATCATTTCTTCTGATCCTGATTACGAAAATGCTATCCAGTTACTAATGACTATTCCGGGTGTTAAACGTGATAGTGCGATCACTATCATCTCCGAAATAGGTATTGATATGTCTCAATTCTGTACCTCTAAACGTTTGTGCTGCTGGGCTGGATTAGTTCCAGGAAGCAACGAATCTGGTGGAAAGAAGAAATCTGTTCGGATTACACGTGCTGGAGTTTACCTCAAACCTGCATTAGTGCAATGCGCTCATGCAGCCGTCAAATCCGATCAGTCTCCTTACTACAAAAAGAAATATGAATCACTTATGAAACGCCGTGGCAAGAAAAGAGCTATCGTTGCTATCGCTCGTATGATTCTTACAGCTATTTTCCAGATGTTATCTACTGGTGAAGCGTGGAATCCGAGTGACTTATACAAAATCGATATGCCAGAAGCTCTTGTTGAAAAGCAAAAAGCAAAGGCTATCAAACAGGCTATGAAATTACTTGAACGCGAAGGCTTATATCCTCCGCCACAAGAACCTGTAGCCTCGTAATTATTGTTAATAATATACTTTTTTAAAAGTTGTCATTTGTGACAGCTTATTCAAGTGCGCCATTTATTGGCTGACCTCTACTTTCTTTCACACTA
>NZ_QUES01000091.1:0-1119 GCF_003478085.1 Eisenbergiella sp. OF01-20
TTCTGCCTGCGGCACTTTCTGGGGGCTGACGCAGACGATTACACCTATGAAGCGTTGAAGCTGTTCTTGCTGGGTGCAATCTCACGAGCCTTTCAGCCGGGGTGCAAATTTGAAATCATGCTCTGTCTGGTAGGCGGTCAGGGGGCTGGCAAGTCCACTTTCTTCCGTCTGCTGGCAATCCGGGACGAGTGGTTCTCCGATGATTTGCGGAAGCTGGACGATGACAATGTGTACCGAAAGCTGCAAGGTCACTGGATTATCGAAATGTCGGAAATGATGGCAACCGCAAACGCCAAGAGCATCGAAGAAATCAAGTCGTTTTTAAGCCGGCAGAAAGAGGTTTACAAGATACCCTATGAAACCCACCCGGCAGACCGCCCCCGTCAGTGCGTGTTTGGCGGCACTTCCAATGCCCTTGACTTCCTGCCCCTTGACCGTTCCGGCAACCGCCGCTTTATCCCTGTCATGGTGTACCCGGAGCAAGCCGAGGTTCACATTTTGGAGGACGAAACTGCTTCCAGAGCCTATATCGAGCAGATGTGGGCAGAAGCGATGGAGATTTACCGAAGCGGCAGGTTCAAGCTGGCTTTCAGCCCCGACATGCAGCGGTATCTCAAAGAACACCAGCGGGATTTTATGCCGGAGGACACCAAAGCCGGAATGATACAGGCGTATCTTGATAGGTACACCGGGAGCATGGTCTGCTCCAAGCAGCTCTACAAGGAAGCCTTGAACCATGCCTTTGACGAGCCGAAGCAATGGGAAATACGGGAAATCAACGAGATTATGAACCAATGCATTGACCGCTGGCGGTACTTCCCGAACCCAAGAATGTTTTCCGAATATGGCAGACAAAAGGGCTGGGAGCGTGAAAACCCGGCAACGGACTCCGGCAACCCGTCTGAAAAAACGATGGACGGTTTTGTGGAGGTCACAGAACAGATGGAGCTTCCATTCTGAAAATGACAGCCCGTTGCACCCCCTGTTGCTATCCCGTTGCCGAGCCGGTTGCCGGGGAAAACCCCTTATTTCCGGACTTTTCTCCTTTATAACAACCAAAACAACAGAAAAATAAAAGAAAAGTATAAATAGTAACCATCGCCAGATTGAGATTGTTTG
>NZ_QUES01000091.1:1129-1610 GCF_003478085.1 Eisenbergiella sp. OF01-20
CGGTTTTGTGGAGGTCACAGAACAGATGGAGCTTCCATTCTGAAAATGACAGCCCGTTGCACCCCCTGTTGCTATCCCGTTGCCGAGCCGGTTGCCGGGGAAAACCCCTTATTTCCGGGCTTTTCTCCCTTATAACAACCAAAACAACAGAAAAATAAAAGAAAAGTATAAATAGTAACCATCGCCAGATTGAGATTGTTTGCAAGGTCTTTTGAAGCCCGTTGCCGGACTTCGTTGCCGACACCCTCTGTCTGGCTATTTTCATGTATGGAGGATAACTGCCTATGGCAAAAAACAAAACAGAGATTCATGTGACTACGGTGTTTGACGGGGAACTGGACGCAACCGATGTATTCGTCAGCCTGATTTCCCAGAAATACGGCAAGACAAATGCAAAAGAATATCTTGCTAAAAAGAAAGATATGAAGTATAATGAAGATGAGGTTCAAAAGAGCCAGATACCGTCTGGATTGTGTGGGTA
>NZ_QUES01000092.1:0-1482 GCF_003478085.1 Eisenbergiella sp. OF01-20
GTCTGGATTTCCAGATCCTCCAGCACCGCCTGGTTCTCTATCATGGATTCCGATACGAAGGAACCGCGCACATCATTGGTCAGGTTATTCTTTTCCCGCTGCTCCAGCGCATACATAAACGTCTGGCCGCAAAGACGGTAGGTGAACTGCCAGGAGGCCGCGCTGATGGAAGGCTCCCCGAAGTTATCCGTCATTTTGGAGCCGTCCTGCGCATACCGCTGCATAGCATAGAACTGATCCTTCGCCAGATAGTTATTGTCTATCCATGTGGTATCCCCATCCTCCATAGCCTGGAACCAGTGCTCCCACCGGGCGATATTGCCGTGCTCCGTTTCCGGGCTGTACAGACGGTAGGAATCATTATTCCACATATCCTCCCATTCTTCATAGGAAACTGCCAGTTCAGGATGCCCCTCCGGCCCGGTTTCCTGCGGCCCAAGCCCCATGTAATGCATGTAATTGCATACCTTTACCACGGCTTCCGGATTGGCAAAGTCTTTCTTCACCACCAGCCACTGGCTGCTGTAATCATATACAATGGGTGAGGTTTCTTTTCCGTCCACGGAGGGTATGGGATAGACCTTCCACTCCAGGGAATCCGGGTCCTCCGAATTCTCATACAGGGACTGCAGGCAGCTTCCCATCAGGCCGGTCCACTGGATACCGAACATGGCCCCCAGCTGTTCCTTTGTCACCAGCTCCGCTTCGGTATCATAATCCTTTACAATGAACTCCGGATCGATCAGGCCGTCCTGATAGTATTGGGCCAGCTTTTCCAGCACCGGCTTCATTTCCGGCTGGATGCTTCCGTATACCACGTTTCCGTCCGCCCCCTGTATCCACGCGTTGGGGTAGGCCCCGAAGGCATTGGCAATGCTGGTCGCTTCAAAGCCGGTATCCCATAGTTTCTTGGTCAGGCCGATTCCGAATTCATCCTTCTGCCCGTTGCCGTTGGGATCGTCATTGGCAAAGGCGTAAATCATCTTTTCGAAATTCTCCCAGGTATCGGGTTCCGGCAGGTTATTGTCCTTCCTCCATTTCTCGTTGACAAAAAGGGCATGGCAGGTTTCGATCCTGGGCTGCACCCAGGGGATGCCGTACAGCTCCCCGTCCACCGTAGCCGCGTCAAAGGGGAACGTCCCATCCTGCGTCATGGCCTCCTTTGCCTGGTCGGTTACATAACCGTCAAACACCTCTGTCAGGGGCTGCAGCAGCCCGGCTTCGATCATCTGGTGCATCTGCGTCAGGGAAACGTTCATCACATCCGGAAGATCACCGCTGGCAAGCATCAGGTTCACCCTCTCGTCATACTGTTCTTTGGCCGCCAGGAATACATATTCAATGTCAATGTTGAACAGCTCCCGCATTTTGGCGCTCCAGAGGCTGTTCTCATAATCCGTGGCCGACGCGGTGGTGGCAATGCTGGTCATGGCCGTCACCTTTACCGGCTCCTCATATTTTCCGAAGGGATCCCCTTTTTCT
>NZ_QUES01000093.1:0-715 GCF_003478085.1 Eisenbergiella sp. OF01-20
TACCCACACAATCCAGACGGTATCTGGCTCTTTTGAACCTCATCTTCATTATAGCCTATATCTTTCTTTTTAGCAAGATATTCTTTTGTATTTGTTTTACCGTATTTCTGGGAAATCAGACTGACGAACACATCGGTTGCGTCCAGTTCCCCGTCAAATACAGTGGTCACATGAATCTCTGTTTTGTTTTTTGCCATAGGCAGTTATCCTCCATACATGAAAATAGCCAGACAGAGGGTGTCGGCAACGAAGTCCGGCAACGGGCTTCAAAAGACCTTGCAAACAATCTCAATCTGGCGATGGTTACTATTTATACTTTTCTTTTATTTTTCTGTTGTTTTGGTTGTTATAAGGGAGAAAAGCCCGGAAATAAGGGGTTTTCCCCGGCAACCGGCTCGGCAACGGGATAGCAACAGGGGGTGCAACGGGCGGTCATTTTCAGAATGGAAGCTCCATCTGTTCTGTGACCTCCACAAAACCATCCATCGTTTTTTCAGACGGGTTGCCGGAGTCCGTTGCCGGGTTTTCACGCTCCCAGCCCTTTTGTCTGCCATATTCTGAAAACATTCTTGGGTTCGGGAAGTACCGCCAGCCAGAAATGCACTGGTTCATAATCTCGTTGATTTCCCGGATTTCCCATTGCTTCGGCTCGTCAAAGGCATGGTTCAAGGCTTCCTTATAGAGCTGCTTGGAGCAGACCATGCTCCCGGTGTAC
>NZ_QUES01000093.1:725-1481 GCF_003478085.1 Eisenbergiella sp. OF01-20
CCCGGTGTACTTATCAAGATACGCCTGTATCATCCCGGCTTTGGTGTCCTCCGGCATAAAATCCCGCTGGTGTTCTTTGAGATACCGCTGCATGGCAGGGCTGAAAGCCAGCTTGAACCTGCCGCTTCTGTAAATTTCCATCGCTTCTGCCCACATCTGCTCGATATAGGCTCTGGAAGCGGCTTCGTCCTCCAAAATGTGAACCTCGGCTTGCTCCGGGTACACCATGACGGGGATAAAGCGGCGGTTGCCGGAACGGTCAAGGGGCAGGAAGTCAAGGGCATTGGAAGTGCCACCAAACACGCACTGACGGGGACGGTCTGCTGGGTGGGTTTCATAGGGTATCTTGTAAACCTCTTTCTGTCGGCTTAAAAATGACTTGATTTCCTCAATGCTCTTGGCGTTTGCGGTTGCCATCATTTCCGACATTTCGATAATCCAGTGACCTTGCAGCTTACGGTACACATTGTCATCGTCCAGCTTCCGCAAATCATCGGAGAACCACTCGTCCCGGATTGCCAGCAGACGGAAGAAAGTGGACTTGCCAGCCCCCTGACCGCCGACCAGACAGAGCATGATTTCAAACTTGCACCCCGGCTGAAAGGCTCGTGAGATTGCACCCAGCAGGAACAGCTTCAACGCTTCATAGGTGTAATCGTCTGCGTCAGTCCCCAGAAAGTGACGCAGACAGAAACGGATTCGTTCTGTCCCGTCCCACACAAGGGTATTGAGATAGTCCCGGATGGGATGGTACTT
>NZ_QUES01000094.1:0-1389 GCF_003478085.1 Eisenbergiella sp. OF01-20
GACAGTGCCAGCCTTGAATCCGCCATACCTTCCGGGGCAGTATACCGAATATCCGGCAGTGGTGCAGGGATGGGCACAGCAGGCTTTGCCGGGAGGGGGAAGTGGTATTGAGGGTGGCACATTAACAGCTCAAAAAGTCTTTACAGATAATCCTTTTGATGAAGCGGGAAATTTAAGATCTAATATTAAATATCAAACGGGTGAATTTAAGTATAATTATGAAACAGATGCTAATGGAAGGATATCTAATTGGAATACAGATAATCTGCAATTAACGGAACGAGATGGTCGACTAAATTATAACTCGAACTCTCCAGGAAAAATTGAAGGAGATCATGCAGGACACTTAGCGGGAGATAGATTTGGTGGATCACCAGAACTGGATAATATTGTATCTCAATCACAAAATGTTAATTTAAGTCAATATAAAAAGATTGAAAATCAATGGGCAAAAGCTATAAGTGAAGGAAAAGAGGTAACGGTAAATGTTGATATTAAATATGATGGAGACGGTTTACGTCCTATAGAATTTAATGTAGAATATACAATTGATGGTGACTTCTTTAGTCAAAGTATCCTAAATTAATGGAGGAAGTGCAATGGAAAAAATGTTTGAAGACTATTTTTCAGAAATACAAGCGGACATGGTGTCAATTTGCTTGGAATATGTGGAAAAAAGAGCTGAGAAGATTTATATTTACTGTTCTTTTGAAAATGGTATGATATCCAGTGGTTTCTTTTATAAAGTTAATAGTAAAATTGTAAAGAAGAACAAACTAAATGACGTTATAGTAGATGGGCAAAAAAAATACGATGTATCAATACCTAGACAAAAGGGAGCTATTAATATTATTAATGATGATATAAAGGCTCTTAAGAGATTATGTCAAGAATATCAAAAAGAAATGCCAACACAGATTAAATTGATATATGATGTTATATCTAATAGATTAAATGCCGATTATAGCTATGGCATAATATTTAGTAATGATCAAAACAAGACGGCATATGATGTTTTAGATGAGTGGTATCAGTTAGAAAAAAGTAATGAATAATAATTTTTAAAGTTCGGCACAGAAAATAAAATATGTTGATTTCAACTGAGATGAAATTGTATTACAATATAGTATCAGGAAAATATGACAAAAATACAATGTTTTCCCTGATGATCAAAAAAACTCATGTTGCAATGGCATTCATCAAAGGGGATGTCCCAATTCGATTTTGTGTTCCAAACGGCTCTAAAGCCTTACATCTTCAAGGGATCAAGAGGGCGCAGGAACACAAAAGGAAATCGGAAGTTCGGTAATGGCAGAGAGATATAAGAAGCTGATGGAACAGGGTAAGATTGAAAAAGAGATACGCATATATGAGTTTTTGGCTACTTGC
>NZ_QUES01000095.1:0-1286 GCF_003478085.1 Eisenbergiella sp. OF01-20
CAGGGAACCATGGTGGTTACGGATATCTGGAAGGAATTCGGGTTTAATACCATTGTTTATCTGGCGGCCATTACGTCCATTGACCCCAGCCTTTATGAATCGGCTGTGATGGACGGGGCGAACCGGCTCCAGCAGATTATACATATCACCCTGCCGGGAATGCTGCCGATAATCATGCTGATGCTGCTTTTGAACATCGGCTCTGTCATGAATGCCAATTTTGACCAGATTTTCAATCTTTACAGCCCCACGGTGTATAAGACGGGGGATGTGCTGGATACGCTTGTATACCGGATCGGTCTGGTCAATGCCAATTACTCACTGTCCACGGCGATAGGTATTTTCAAGTCCCTGGTATCCATGGTGCTGGTGGGAACCTCTTACCTGAGTGCTTACAAATTTGCCGGTTACCGGATTTTTTAAGGAGGGACGGATATGCCTGTTTCAAAAGGGGAGAAAATTTTTAATGTTATAAACAGTATTTTTCTAGTGGCGGTTGCCCTTTTCTGTCTGGCTCCCATGGTATATATGCTGGCGGTATCCTTAAGCGACAACGCCCAGGTGGTGGCGGGAAATGTGACCTTCTGGCCGAAAAAGTTTACTACGGCCACCTATGAATACCTTCTGGGGTATCAGGCCTTCTGGAAGTCCATGGGGATCTCGGTGGTACGGACGGCCCTGTCGCTTGTATTTACCCTGACGCTGACCGTGCTGTCCGCCTATCCATTGTCTAAAAGCCCGAAGAAGTTCTACGGAAGAAGTATATTTGCCTGGTACTTCTTTATTCCCATGCTGATCAATGGAGGATTAATCCCAACGTATATGATCGTCAGCAGGCTGGGGCTGATAGGCAGCCTTTGGGCATTGATACTGCCGTCTGCGGTTACGGTATTTTATGTGATGCTGCTGCTGAACTTTTTCAGGGGGCTGCCGGAGGAGCTGGAAGAGGCGGCCCTGCTGGATGGGGCGGGGCAGTGGACGATACTTTTCCGCGTGTTCCTGCCGCTGGCAACGCCTGCCCTGGCAACGATTGCCGTCTACTGCAGCCTGGCGCAGTGGAACGAATGGTTTAACGGTATTATCTACATGAAAACGCCGTCCCAGTATCCGCTGATGAGTTATCTGCAGGCAACCGTACTGAACGTGGACATGGAGAGTCTTTCTGCGGAGGAGCAGCAGAAAATGGCGTCTATCGGATCGGATACCTATCAGGCAGCCCAGCTTTTCATAGCGGCGCTGCCCATGCTGTGTATCTATCCGTTCATGCAGAAGTATTTTACAAAGGG
>NZ_QUES01000096.1:0-992 GCF_003478085.1 Eisenbergiella sp. OF01-20
ACACCGCTCTGCCAGCGGGCGGAAGGCCATTTTGCTCCTGCGAAGTTTGAGTAATCTACTATAACTATACCGCACACAGATAGGAAAAACACTAAATTTCAACTAATTTTGGAAAGAACCATAATTTTATAGGAAACAAGACGTTCCCACAATAAAAGTTCCGGCCAAAAACAGGTGATTTCCGGCCAACTGGTTGTAAGCAATCATCGTTGTCAGTATATTTAAAATTAAGTAAAGTGACGATATGGAGAGAAAGAAACCTATGTGAAGCATAGTTGTCTGTGACAGCGACGGGGCGGAACGGGAGAAGCTGTTGGAGTATGTCCGGTGCTTTGGCGGTGAGAAAAACGGAGTAGGATAAGCGGTTGGCTAATCGTCCGCCGCAGGAGTAAGGGAGGAAGAAATAAAATGAAAAACTATAAGAAAATTTTGTCATTTATCCTGACGGTTATTTTGGCGGTAGGCTTGTCGCCTGCGATGTTCAGCTTCGCAGCAGGCGATGGCGGCACCATCCCGATTCGCATATCGGAGGTTTTGGAAACGCTGAAGGATACCGGAGGGAAAGGAATTAGCTATGGGCTGGAAGGGCTGCCGGAGGATTTGGCAGCAGAACTGGAGGACTTGGTGATTCTCAAGAGAGGATCAGTCAATGAATTGAAGTATTACATCACGGCCGAAATCCCGGGTGAATACGACGAAGAGAATCCGTATGCCTGCCTTCAGGGCCTATCCGTTATACTTATCAATCTGATGAATGAGAATATAGCTTACCCTGAGATTCATATTGAGGACAGCGGTTCCTTTGGTTTCACCGTAACCGGGGAAGCGGAGCAGTTTTGGGAGGCTGCCGGGAAAGAGGAGGATGAGACCCAGGCTGCTCCGGCCCAGGCGTTGTCAGAAGCAGCTACTTCAGATGAAAAAATGAAGGAAAGCGGGGAGAGTTATGAGGGGGGGATGTCTTCTTCCACTCCGGATAGACTTGCTTCCGCACC
>NZ_QUES01000097.1:0-664 GCF_003478085.1 Eisenbergiella sp. OF01-20
GACGCTGCTCTTTTCCTGGCGGCTGCCGCCAAAGGGACGCGGCTTTTGACAACGTTGCATGTAAAGGAGGAAACTTGTGATATGTGTAAGGCATTGGATGATCTTTATAATGATGGTGTGAATCAGGGAAAAAGGCGGGGGCTGGAATTAGGAGAGGATTATTTCGCTGAATTGTCGGAAAAGCTTCTTGCCGATTTCCGTACGGAGGATCTTCGGAAAGCGATCAAAAATAAAGAATATAGGAACAGGCTGTACCAGGAATACCGGATTGAGAGAGGCTGACGGTACAGCATGATTGAAAATTGTCTGGAGAATGGCCTGAGAGGATCTGGTGAACATTCCTTTTCCGTCCTGGGGACACCGCTCTGCCAGCGGGCGGAAGGCCATTTTGCTCCTGCGAAGTTTGAGTATATTATTTAATCTTCAGTCTGTCTCAAACGGCGTTTATAATCAGATTGTGGAATTTTTTTGCGGTGGTCCTGTTTCGTTTCTGCGGCATCCCGAATATTTCAGAGATGTTATTGTTTTTTCCGTATTATAATAATCACACATCGGCTATAGTGATTCTGTTTTTATTTCCGGAACATTCCGTTCCATTTAATCCCGTTTTATTTTTATTGTGATGTTGTAAATTCTACACATATTATGTATAATTAAGGAGGAA
>NZ_QUES01000097.1:674-985 GCF_003478085.1 Eisenbergiella sp. OF01-20
TTCTACACATATTATGTATAATTAAGGAGGAAACCTGTCTGTTTCATCAGACAGAAGTATGTTTATGGGGAAAATAGATATTTCCTTATCTTCTTATCTGTCACACCCGCCTGTTTTTGCCGATTTATTTAATGCCTGGCTATACGGGGGCAGGCAGGTAATTGATTACCGCGAACTGCAGCCAGAGGATCCGGTACAGAACCGGCCGGAATATGCTGCCGCATACAAACATGTGCGGGATGTGGTGAAGATGTATTGCCAGGACGGGATGGAGCTGGTTCTGCTGGGTATAGAAAACCAGGAAGAGATTG
>NZ_QUES01000098.1:0-968 GCF_003478085.1 Eisenbergiella sp. OF01-20
GAAGGTGATTTTTACCGCGGAAGGTTTATTGACAGTTCCGGTTCCGTTCACAGTCGCGCTGGTTCCGCCGCTGTGGTCGTTGACCGTGCCGTTGTTTACCAGCGTGCCGGTTCCGTTTACCGTACCATGATTCTCAATCCTGCCGTTATTGGTAAGGGCCGTGTTATCTGGAATTGTGAGCGTGGCGCCGTCCGGCACTGTCAGGGTGGAGCCGTACGGGATGGTTATATCGCCGGGAAGTTCAGGGCTTCCACATACTGTTCCGTTACTCCCCTCAAATACCACGCCTTTTATCAGTTCTTTTGTACCGTCGCCGCCGCCCGGGCCGCCACCGATTGGTGACGCCTGATTGCTTGTGGCAAACACAACGGCATTCCCGTTTATGGTGAATCGACCGCCATCGCCTCCCGCAGTACCTGATCCGCCGCCGGTGTCGCCGTAGCCGTAGCCGCCGCCGATGCCCGCACTGTTGTAGCTGGTGGCCGTGACTGTGCCGCCGCTGATTGTAATGGTTCCGCCGGAACCGCCGTAGCCGTTGCTGCTGAAGCCACCGCCGATGCCCGCACCGCCGGTGCTGGTGGCCGTGACTGTGCCGCCACTGATTGTAATAGTTCCGCCGTAAGAGCCGGAGCCACCGCCGATACCCGCACCGTCGGAGCCGGTGGCCGTGACTGTGCCGCCGCTGATTGCAATAGTTCCGCCGGAGCCGTCGTAGCCGCCGCCGATGCCTGCGCCGTGGGAGCCGCTGTTGGCCATGACTGTGCCGCCGCTGATTGTAATGGTTCCGCCGGAGCCCCCGCCGCCGCCGATGCCTGCGCCGCCGGGGCCGCCGTTGGCGGTGACTGTACCGCCTTTGATTTCGATGGTTCCGCCGGAGCCGCCTGTGCTGCCGCCGATGCCCGCGCTGCTGTTGCCGCCGTTGGCCTCCAGGCGGCCATCACCATGAATCGACACAGCGGTGTTTTCAG
>NZ_QUES01000099.1:0-749 GCF_003478085.1 Eisenbergiella sp. OF01-20
ATGGTATTAAACCCGAATTCCTTCCAGATATCCGTAACCACCATGGTTCCCTGGAAGAACCGGTTGTCCCCCAGGAAGAACACCGACTGCCCTCCCATCGCCGTAATCAGCTTATTCACAATGCCGGTGGAAGGGGAAAGAATATCGATCAGTACACCGGACAGGATAATCCAGGATAAGAAATGCGGCAGATACACTATCGTCTGTACCGTTCTTTTCAGCTTCGAATTTCTGATTTCATTGATTAAGATGGAAAAAATAATGGCAATAACAAGTCCCAGCGCCAGTTTTTCAAAACTGATTAGCAGTGTATTCCGGAGTGCCCTGAGGAAATCCGGATAGTTGGCTATGTACTTGAACCAATAGGTCCCCACCCATTTCTGCTCCCCGAATAAACCCTTCGCCGGTATGAATTTCTGAAAGGCAATCTTCCATCCATACAGGGGAAGGTAATTGAAAAGAAACAGAAGCACCATTCCTGGCAGCAGCATCAGGTAAAAGGGAACGCTCTGCTTCAGCCGCTGCGCCGGCCGCCGTTTTGTCTCCATAAATTTCTGTTTCTGCATATCAGGCCTCCTGTGTCCGGGCTGCGGTTCTTTCCGCAGCCCGTTTTGTCAGCATTTCATCCGTCAGCTGGTTACCGTCCAGCCTTCGGCCGAACAGTAACGTCAGCGGTTCATTTCTTGATACCATTCATTGATTTCCCCGGTAATTTCCTCGCCGCCCAGGGCTTTCCACTGCTCCACAAA
>NZ_QUES01000099.1:759-965 GCF_003478085.1 Eisenbergiella sp. OF01-20
CAGCCTTCGGCCGAACAGTAACGTCAGCGGTTCATTTCTTGATACCATTCATTGATTTCCCCGGTAATTTCCTCGCCGCCCAGGGCTTTCCACTGCTCCACAAAAGAATCGAATTCGTCGACGGGTGCCTGTCCGGTGATGATATTGGTAAAAGTCTGGATTTCCAGATCCTCCAGCACCGCCTGGTTCTCTATCATGGATTCCGA